>NZ_CBAUBA010000025.1:0-39775 GCF_964796385.1 Aquirufa sp.
AATTGGGTACGGTTATTGAAAAATAGCCTATTTTACCCCTTATAATGAATAGAATACTTTCCATATTACTATTTTTCGTTCTGCTTTATCAAGAATTTGATAATCGTACCAGTGGTTTGTGTTTCATGCGTTTTTTCTGAAACTTAGCAGGTGGGGGTAAACGCTGCCGGGGTCGGAGACCCCGGCAGCGTTACGTTTTTTTAACATTTACGCCACTAAAAAACCCCCTATACAACGGCATAAGGGGTTTTTATCAGTTTACTGGGATATTCAAATATAGACTATAGGCCTAGAATCTTCTTATTCAGCTCTTCATCAGCGCCTGTTCCCGCGAAATCATCAAACACTTTTTCAGTCGCCTTAATAATATGGCTTGAAATAAAAGGTGCTCCTTCTGTCGCTCCTTGAACCGGATCTTTGATGCAGCACTCCCATTCGAGAACGGCCCAACCGTCATATCCGTATTGCGTTAATTTCGAGAAGATGCTCTTAAAATCTACTTGGCCATCACCCAATGAACGGAAACGTCCCGCGCGGTTGATCCAAGATTGGTATCCACCATAAACACCCTGCTTACCCGTTGGGTTGAACTCTGCATCTTTGACGTGGAACATTTTAATACGCTCGTGGTAGAAATCGATGTATTGTCTGTAGTCCAACGCTTGTAATACAAAGTGTGATGGATCATATAATAAGTTCGCACGCTTGTGGCCTTTTACTTCATCCAAAAACATTTCAAACGTCACGCCATCATGCAAATCTTCACCCGGGTGGATCTCATAGCATAAATCCACGCCACACTCGTCGAAGGTATTCAAAATCGGCAACCAACGGCGCCCTAATTCCTTAAATCCTTGCTCCACTAATCCCGCAGGACGTTGTGGCCATGGATAAACCGTGTGCCACATCAATGCTCCCGAGAACGTCGCATGCGCATTCAAACCCATGTTTTGGGATGCTTTCGCCGCATATTTTAATTGTTGGACCGCCCATTCCGTCCGCGCCTTTGGATTTCCTTTCACAGCATCCGGTGCAAAACCGTCGAATCCTAAATCGTATGCCGGGTTAACGGCAACTAATTGTCCTTGTAAGTGTGTGGATAACTCGGTGATTTGCAAGCCTTTGGCCGCCAACATCCCCACGATTTCATCGCAATAGGTTTTAGACTCTGCCGCTTTTTGCAAATCGATGCAGCGCGAATCCCAAGTAGGAATTTGAACGCCTTTATAACCCAAAGATGCCGCCCACGTCGTGATGCTATCTAATGAATTGAAGGGAGCTTCATCCCCCATAAATTGTGCCAAAAATATCGCTGGCCCTTTGATCGTATTCATATTGTTAACGGTTTAGATTTTAACCCACTTTTGTGAACGTGTCGAATCCAAGATTCGCTCGCAAATTAATAGCTCACGGTACCCGTCGGCAAATGTCGGGTATTTCGGATTTTCTGGTTGCTTACCTGCCTCAACAGCCGCATAAACTTCCTTGAATAATTGCTTCGATGTATCCGAGAATCCTTCATTGTGACCTCCTGGGAATGTCATTAATGCCGTCGCTTCTGGATATGCCAAAGATGGATCGCGCATTAACACTTGATTCGCTTGATCACGGTTACCGATCCACATTTCGTTTGGCGCTTCTGAGTTAAACGCAAATGTTTTGTTAGATCCTGAAATTTCTAATTTCAATTGGTTCTTTCGTCCCGCTGAAACTTGAGATACCGTGACACAACCACGGTTTCCATTGTCGAAACGCAATAGTACGTTGGCATGATCCTCCGTATTAATAGCCACCTCCGCATAATCTTCCGGTTGTAACATTTTGCCTGAATACGTTTCCACTGGCTTCAAAGGCTTCTTACGCACCTTGTGAACCGTGTTGAAATCAGCCATAACCTCCACCGTTTTCAATCCGGTGATGTATTCGATTACATCCAATAAGTGTGATCCGATGTCCGCAATCGCACGTGAATCACCCGATTTATCTGGTTCTAAACGCCAGTTGTAATCTGTGTTATAGAATAACCAATCTTGTAAGTAGCTACCGATGATCGAATAAACTTCGCCCAAATCGCCTTTTTCGCGCATGGTTTTCATTTGACGTACCAACGGATAATAACGCAAGTTGAAGTGAACCGCATTCACCAAACCAGTTTTTGCTGCCAATTCCATTAACTCTTCAGCCTCATGTAAATCTTTCGCCAATGGCTTTTCACAAACCACATGCTTGCCAGCTAATAAAGCGGCTTTTGATTGTGAATAGTGCAGGAAATTGGGTGTACAGATGTGTACACATTGGATATCGTCTTGTTTTAATAAGTCTTCAAAGGTATACCAACGGCCAATTCCTAGTTGTTTCGCTTTTGCCTCGGCTAATTCAATGGTTACTTCACAAAGTGCAGCAACTTCGATATTGGGTAAGCGGCGAAGCGCTTCGATGTGTGCGGGTCCGATAAATCCGGTACCTACGATACCTACTTTAATTTTAGTCATGATCTATTATAGTTCAAATTTTGTCCATTTGTTCTGGTTGTCTTTGGCGGAACGAACCACGTTCTCAATGAATGCCATGCCCATAATTCCTTCGTCTATGCCTGGGAAATCAAACATGGGATCTTGTGGTTTGCCAGCCCAACGGGCTCTTACGGCAAAAGCAAAGTTGCGGTAAATATTCGCAAACGTTTCTACGTAACCTTCTGGATGTCCGGCCGGTTGGCGTGAATGTGCATTCGTCGCTGCCGATAAATTACCTACTGCCGTACGAATCGTACGTGCTCCATCATCGCGTGTACGAATTGTCAACGTATTTGGCTCCATTTGATGCCACGTAATTCCTGCCTTGCTTCCGTAAATACGGAAATTGAAATCGTTTTCTTCTCCGTTACAGATTTGTGAGCAGTGTAAAACGCCTTTGGCACCATTATTATAATGAAGCAAAATGTTGCCATCATCATCTAATAAACGACCCTCAACAAAAATCGTCAAGTCGGCACACAGTTCTGTAATATGTAATCCCGTGATGTATTCGATTAAATTTTCACAATGCGTTCCGATATCACCGATCGCTCCCGCAGCACCGCAACGCTCAGGGTCTGTACGCCAAGCGGCTTGTTTTTGACCAGTAGCTTCCACTAAATCAATCAACCAGCCTTGGGGGTATTCCACGATAATCTTGCGAATTTCGCCTAATTGGCCCGAATCAACGAGGTGTTTGGCCTCTTTGACCATCGGATACGCGGTATAATTATGTGTCAATGCGAAAATCAAACCTGATTTATCGATGATTTTTTTAAGTTCTTTGGCTTCTGCCAAATTCAATGTAGCTGGCTTATCACAAACCACATGAAACCCATTTTCAAGCGCAAATTTAGCTGCAGGAAAATGCACATGGTTAGGAGTAACAATAGATACAAAATCCATACGCTCGCCTTCTGGTAACTCTTTTTCCTTTAGGATCATCTCTTCATACGAACCGTAAACACGGTTTTCTGGAAGATATAAGTCTTCACCTGTTGATTTTGATTTCTCTGGATTGGAGCTGAATGCCCCACAAACTAATTCGATTTCACCGTCTAATTGCGCACCTCTGCGGTGAACGGCACCTATGAAAGCTTCGGTACTTCCACCGATCATGCCCATTTTTAATTTTCTTCCGCGCCGACTAGCTGCTGTCGTGGATGTTCCACCTTGAATCATATGTTGATAGATTTAGATAATTACAAAAATAGGGCTTAATTTGATTAAATTACCCTTTCCAAAGAGCAGATTTCAAGAAATTTTTCAAAATAAATCATATTTTATGTAGGAATTTAAAAATCTTTTTGTTTTTTTGGTACGATTTTTCCAATTAATAATTTAATTTTTTTAAGATTGCAAATTCTCTAACCTTTTAACTAAAACTAAACTATTATGAATCAAACTGTTAATGCCAATCGATTATTCTTGGCTTCTTGCTTCGCGCTGATTACGACTGCCTTTTCTTTTAGTATCCGGGCAGGTATTTTACCGCAGTTAGGAACGGAATTAAATTTATCCAATGAGCTATTAGGTCATATAAATCAAATGTGGTTTCTTGGTTTTCCTATTTCCATGATTTTGGGCGGAGTTTTTTATACCTCTATTGGGCCAAAGTTGATCATGCAAATTGCCTTAGTAGCTCACGCTTTAGGTATTTTACTAACCATTTATGCGGTTGATTACAACACCTTGTTGATTTCTACTTTATTAATTGGTTTAGGTAATGGTTGTACCGAAGCTGCTTGTAATCCAATGATTGCTGATGCATACACGGGTAATGAAATGAGCAGTAAATTAAATCGTTTTCACATGTGGTTCCCAGGTGGAATTGTGGTGGGCTCGTTAATTTCAAAGTTCATGACTGATTCTGCGATGACATGGCAAGCGCAAGTTTGGGTTATTATCATCCCTACTGTTATTTATGCGTACTTATTCTTTGGACAAGCATTTCCAAAGCCAAGAGTCAGTGCAAATTCAACATTGGATAACTTTAAAGCCATGTTAAATCCGTTGTATTTGTTCATGGCAGGTTGTATGGCATTAACGGCTATTTCAGAATTTGGACCACAACAATGGGTGGGCCCGATTTTATCGAAAGCGGGTGCTAGTCCAATGTTAATACTAGCCTTAGTAACAGGCTTGATGGCTGTAGGTCGTTATTTTGCAGGTCCAATTATTGCTAAAATTAACACGATGGGTGTGTTATTGTTTTCTGCGATATTCGCATTAGCAGGATTATATTTAATGAGTACAATGTCTGGTTCAACTTTATATTTCGCTGCGTTTATTTACGCATTGGGAATCTGTTATTTCTGGCCAAACATGCTTGGTTATGTAGCAGAAACAATGCCACAAACAGGAGCTTTAGGGCTTTCCATTTTAGGAGGTATCGGTATGTTTTCTTCTTCTATGTTTCAACCAATCATTGGTAGTTGGATCGATGATAACAAAGCAGCTGCGGTAAGTAAAGGGCTAGTTGGCGACGTCGCTGATCTAGCTGCAGGGCAATCAACTTTATCAAATATGTTGCTTTTCCCAGCTATCTTGATTGTTGCATTTGCTGCTTTGTATTTCTTTGGTAAGAAAGTGAAGGTCGCGTAATCTAGTAGTTGATAAATTTTAAAGGGAGCCTCGGCTCCCTTTTTTTTGTCCCAAATTCCCTATAGCTTTGGCAATCCTCCAAGGTTTGCCAAAGCTAGGTATGCGGTTCATATTTTTGTTATTTTTTGTAGTTGCTTGTAAGCCTAATTATAACGTTGATCCCACGCAAGTGGACAAGAATTTACGCGCGCAAGCCTCGCAATTTCCTGAAAATAAAATTCTAGGGGAAACCCGTCTAGGGAATTTTGAAATAACCTTAGCAAACGAAACTCCGCTGCACCGCATTAATTTTGTTCGTCTCGTTAAGATGGGCTATTTCACGGACCGCTATTTTTATCGGAATGTCTATGAAATAGGAATGCAAGGTGGTGGAGAATTTATGGATCGTTTGGCCTATCTAGTTCCTGCTGAATATCCAGATCATCTAAAGCCTGACCGAGGAGCGATTGCTATGGCTCGCTATAATGAGGGAAATCCACAAAAAGCTTCTTCGCCCACAGAATTTTTCATCGTTACAAATACGGAGCAAGCCGCCCGATTCTATAAGCAATATGTGGTTTTTGGGAAAATAACGAAGGGCTTAGCGGTTATTGATTCGATGCAAAAACAAAGGTCATTCGATGAAAAACCTGTAATCCCAATTAAGTTCTCGTTAAAATTAGCGAATCAGTCCAGTCGTTTTCCATGGACTATCTTTTAAAAATTCAAATCGCTCTAAGTGGATTTGATCCGACAGGAAATTAGCGGATGCATAGAAATACCATGAATCAATATAGCCAGGGATCCCTTTAAATTGGGTACGCGAAGCCATAACCTGCGCCTTGAAAACCTCATTAATCGGCGGAGAAATAATCTGTAATACAACTCCTTTTTGGGCGCACAATTGTTTCAATCGCAACACATATTCCTTCGAAATAGAAGAAAATAGCCCTTTTTCTTCCGATACCCCCTCGAAAGATGGTGACCAATTGCTGGTTAACACCGGGCGGTATTGTGCCAAGTAATAAAAGGGAATCGCCTCGACTTGACGCTTCACCAGCTCACTAAACAAAGGCATATTTTCTTTCGTATAAAAAGACTTCACAAAATAATGAAAGCTCAATGGGCTTGCTAAATTATTCTGAAAACTGAAGGGGTGATACATTAGCACTAAAGTGTCCAGCGATGGATTTGCTGCCAGCGCCTGAATAGCAATCACATATTGACCCGCCATCGAAATAGCCTGATTGGAAGCTAATGAAACTATGGCTGAATCATTCGCTAATGAATCCAAGACTTGTTTGGCAACGCTATCGCCGATCACCAACTTTTTCTTCTTTAGCTTAGCTTTACTCGCCGCGAGTACTTCATATACTTCCGTACCTGCCACATCTGTTTGGTACCTCTTGGTCCAATATTGGAACTCGGGGTATGCGTGGAAAAGCAGGCCAAAAACACCTAAAAACACCATTAAATCACGTAAGAAGTGTTTCATTGTCTTTAGAATTGAAAGTAAATAAACTGGTCATTCCCCCGGTAGAAATATAAGATTAATACCATCAAGCTGTAATAAAATGTCCATTTAACCCAGCGATTAGCAAGCGCATTGATTCGAACCAACGGGCTAAGGGTATGTCGGCCTAACCACTCAATCCCGATAAATCCTACAATCAGAACACTCAAAATCACCAGATTTTTTCTACCTGAAATATCGGGTATCCAACCGCCGTGTTGGACCATCCCCGCCAAATACGCGAATGCCTCCGAGATGCTTTTGGCTCTAAAAAACACCCAAAATATGGTCACGATACTGAAAGTAATTAGCATCCGTAATCCGGAAACGAGTTTCGACTGAGACACCCACATAAATCGCTTGCTCACCGCTTGAGGCACTAAAAATAAGCCATTCAAAAATCCCCAAAAAACATAGGTCCAGCTGGCTCCATGCCACAAACCACTGACTAAAAATACCGTTAAGGTATTGACGATCCGGCGCAATTTCGAGACGCGGTTGCCACCCAACGGGATATATAAATAGTCTCGGAACCATGAGGTTAATGAGATATGCCAACGCCTCCAAAATTCAGCCACGTTTTTAGCAAAGTACGGGAAGTTGAAATTGTTCAGTAACTCAATGCCAAACAGACGCGCGGTGCCTAATGCAATATCTGAATAGCCCGAAAAATCACCATAAATTTGGAAGGAAAACAAAACGGCTCCCACGATTAAACTAGCGGAATTCAGGGATTCTTGTTGGCCAAATATCTGATTCACATACACCGCACAATTATCCGCAATCACAATTTTCTTAAAAAATCCCCACAACATCTGTTGCAATCCGAAGATACTCTGCGCTCGATTAAACTTCTTTTCCTCCTTCAATTGTGGAATCAGGTGATTGGCTCGCTCGATCGGTCCTGCTACTAATAAAGGGAAGAAGCAGACGAATAAGCCGTAGACCAACATGTCTTTTTCGGGTTTAATTCGGTCCTTGTAAATATCAATCACATAGGATAGCCCGTGAAAGGTATAAAATGAAATACCCACCGGTAAGGTGATTAATAGGAGCGTGGGCTCCCAACTCCAATCAATTGACTGAGCTAAATCGGCCAAGCTAGAAACAATAAAATTGTAGTATTTGAAAAATCCGAGAAGTGCAAAATTGACACCTATACTAAGCCAAAACCATGTCTTTTTGCCCAATTTCCCTGAGTTGGTGGCGACTTTTTGCCCTGAATAAAAATCTAAACTGGTCGAAAAAATGAGCAGCGCGAGAAACCAAACATTCCAATAGGCATAGAAAAAATAACTGGCGATCAATAAAATGGCATGCTGCCATTTGAGTTTATGCGCGATGCCTTTGGCATAATGCACACCCCAAAACAGCGCATATACGATGGGAAGGAAGACAAGAAAGGAAAATGAATTAAACAGCATGCGCCCGCAATCGGTCTATTTGTTGCAAAATAATAGAAAAAATCATGACCAATAAGCAGCCGAGTACATTTAACCACAAGAAGGCCATTAACTCATAATACCAAGCGACGATGACGATGATTTCGGCCAGTAATGCCGACCAGAATACATGTTTGCCTTCGGTTTTCGGTAAATAAAAGGCACATAGAAATATACCAAGTATCGTTCCATAAAACCACGAACCAAGAATGTTGACGACTTCAATCAAACTACCCATATTGGTTGCAAAATGAGCCACAATTAAACACAGGATCCCCCAGCCTAAGGTCGTTACTTTGGACGCCCACCAATAATGCTTGTTGCTTGCTTCGGGATTGACAAATCGCTGATACACGTCAACCATACTAGTCGAGGTCAATGAACCAAATGCGGATGCCATGGATCCCATAGACGATAACAAAATCATCGCAATCAAAAATCCAATGATCCCGATGGGCAAATGATCGATGATGTAGGTTAAGAAAATATAGTTGGTGTCATTGGGTTCAAAGGAAACGGCCGACTTCTCCATCGAAGAAACTGCTTCTTCGCGTAGTTTCATTTGGCGCTCATGCAACGAATTAATCTCATTTTTCAAGGGTGCGACTGCAGCCGGATTGTGGTCGATGGCATTGACTAATGCTAATTCGGCCTTTTTCTTGGCTTCAAATAAAGCCGTTTTCGCTTGATTGATTTGCTTCGCATCTGCCTGCTTCACCCAAACCGCCTCCGTATTTTTATTGAAAAACATCGGTGGCTCATGAAACTGGTAAAAGATAAAAACGAAAATACCGACCAGTAAAATGAAGAATTGCATCGGGATTTTCAGAAAGCCATTCAGCAACAAGCCTTTTCTACTTTGTGTAGCAGATTGTCCAGAAAGGTAACGACCCACTTGGCTTTGGTCCGTTCCGAAATAGGATAGTTGCAAAAAGAAACCACCGATGATCCCTGACCAAATATTATAACGATTATTCAAATCAAATTTCCAATCAATCAAATTGATCTTGCCCATTTTACCTGCAATTTGCAGCGACTGTTTGACGCCGATTTCCGGTGGTAATTGGTAAATAATGAGCACCGCAGCTAAGACCATACCTGCTAAAACCACTGACATTTGTAACATTTGGGTATAGGAAATGGCTTTGGAGCCGCCCAACATACAATAGGTAGTTACGAGTGTGGCCGTTAAGGTGTTTGTCCAAGTTAAATCCCAGCCTACTAAAATCGATAAGATAATGGATGGAGCCGCGATGGTTACGCCGGTAGATAGTGCGCGCGGAATTAAAAAAAGTAAACTGGTTAAAACACGGGTTTTGGAGTCAAATCTTTTTTCTAAAAACTGATAGGCCGTGTAAACTTTGAGTCGATAATAATTCGGAATGAACGTAACGGATAGCACAATCATGGCGATGGGTAACCCCAAATAGAATTGAACGAATCGCATGCCATCTGTATATGCCTGGCCCGGTGCGGATAAAAATGTAATCGCGGAGGCCTGCGTCGCCATGACAGAAAGCAACACATGATACCAAGGTAATTCCCGGTCGGCAAGTAAAAATCCCTGCAAAGACTGCTTGGACTGTTGGCCCCTCCAACTCCCATACGCCACAATTCCGCCAATTGTCAACACTAAAATAATCCAGTCGAGTAGATGCATGGTTTAGCTAAAAAGTGCCGAAAAACCGATGAAAAACAGAATGATGCTCACTAGAAATGCACCTAAAACGAGGTACCAGGTGCGCCAATTAGGCTGTGATTCTTCTTGCTGAGCAGACATAGGTTTTTATTAATATGTCAAAAATAACACAAAATGTTTATTGATTAGATTATTTGCCAAACACCTTTGGAATAATAAGTTTTGCTGATTACCTTTGCACTCCAAATTGCGCGGGTGTGGTGGAATTGGTAGACATACCAGACTTAGGATCTGGCGCCGCGAGGCATGGGGGTTCGAGTCCCTCCACCCGTACCAAGGCAAGCCCTCAACACCGATAGGTTTTTGAGGGCTTTTTTTAATTGATTAAACAAACAATTCTATATGAACATTTCACTAAATAAGGCAAGTGATTTACAAGGTCGTTTGACTGTTGTTGTAACTGAGGCTGATTACAAAGAGAAAGTTGAGGCTAAATTGAAAGACTATCGCAAGAAAGCGTCGATCAAGGGCTTTCGTCCGGGCATGGTTCCGGCAACTTTGATTAAAAAATTGTATGGTCAGTCGGCATTAGTGGATGAAATTAATCACGAATTAGGCCACGCTGTTAGTGATTACATCAAAGAAAATAAATTGAATTTAGTGGGCGAGCCGCTTCCGGCTGTGGATGAGTCAGAATCAATTGATTGGGAAAAAGACACGGAATTTACGTTTCATTATGATTTAGGTTTCCACTCAGATTTCAAGGTGGATTTAGCTAAGATGAAAGAGATTAAATCGTACGAAATCAAAGCAGATAAGAAAGAGATTGCGGAGACGGTTGAAAACTTAAAGAAGCAATTTGGAGAGCAGACGCACCCAGATGCGGTTGAAGATCGTGATTTGGTATTTGGAACATTCACGCAAGGTGATTGGGTTGAGAAATCAGCCATCCCAATGCACGCGATTCAAGACAAATCAAAGAAAATATTCATCGGCGCGAAAATAGGGGATACCTTGAAATTTGCGATCGACAAGGTGTTTGTTGACGCAAAATCATTAGCCTTAGCTACCGGTAAAAAAGAAGAAGAAGTAGGTGATTTGACAGGTGAAGTTTCTTTCGTAGTTGAAGATATTACACGTCAAGCACCGGCTGAATTGAATGTTGCTTTCTACGATAAGGTTTTAGGGCCTGGAAAAGCAACAGACGAAAAAACGTTCTTGGTAGAAGTAGAGAAAATTGTTTCGGAGAATTATGCACGCGAAGCGAATTACTTATTACGTATCGATGCGGAAAAAGCGTTGATCGAAAACGTTAAAATTGATCTTCCAGAAGAATTCTTGCGTACGTGGTTAGTGCGTATCAATGAAGGTAAATTTACGCCGGAGCAAATTGATCAAGATTTTGACAATGTGAAACGTGATATTCGTTGGAACTTAATCAAAAATGAAATTGCTGCGAAATTTGACGTAAAAGTTGAATATCCAGAGGTGGTTGAAAAGGCGAAAGATATGGTACGCCAGCAGTTTGGAGGTTATTTATCTTCGGACCAGCCGGGCATTGAGGAAATGATTGAGAAAATAGCCATGGGTTATTTGAGCGATAAGTCTAAGGGAGATAACTTTATGAACTTGTACAATCAAGCATTCTCAGATAAAGTATCGAGTGCCATTGTGGAGAACATTCCACACAAGGTTTCTAAAATTGACGTGGAGAAATTCAAAGAAATTGCAGCAGCTCTGTAAATTCAACGAATCATAAATTAGAGTGAGAACCCCGTAAATTGCGGGGTTTTCTGTGAACAAGAAAGTCTGTTTTAGTGTTTAGCTTTACAGATGAAAATATTTTAAATTTGATTTTTAAAAATTCTGGATATGAACCCAAAAGAATTAACTGGCGAAGAGTTTCGTAAATATGCTGTTCACCACCGTGGATTAAACGGTTTGGCAGTGGATCAATATATGAATAGCATTGGTAGCCGACCGATGCATCAGATCGATGACATGACACAATACATCATTGAGGAGCGCCCCATGCGTTTCGCTCAAATCGATGTATTTTCTCGTTTAATCATGGACCGAATCATTTTTATGGGAGTTCCCGTAGATGACTACATGGCTAATATTATTGTTGCGCAATTGTTGTTTATGGAATCTACGGATGCCAAAAAAGACATTGTTATGTACATAAATAGCCCAGGCGGATCTGTATATGCCGGTTTAGGTATTTATGATACCATGAACTACATCCGTCCGGAGGTAGCAACTGTGTGTACTTCGTTAGCGGCATCGATGGGCGCCGTATTATTAGCTGGTGGTGCAGCGGGCAAGCGTTCTGCTTTAGAACATGCGCGTGTGATGATTCATCAGCCATCTGGAGGAGCACAAGGTCAATCCCGCGATATTGAAATCACAGCACGCGAAATCGTTAAAATTCGTCAAGAATTATATGATATTTTAGCCAAGCATTCGGGTAAATCATTTGAGGAAATCGAACGGGATTCGGATCGTGACTATTGGATGAAAGCAGCTGAGGCCAAAGAATATGGCTTAATTGACGAGATTTTAACGCGTACGGTTTAATATATTATGGCTAAGAAAGCAAATTGTTCCTTTTGTGGGCGGGCAAAAAATGAGGTTGGTATCCTTCTTTCGGGAATCGATGGGCATATCTGTGATACTTGTTTGCAGCAAGGCTACGAAGTTGTCAAGGACGAAATGGGTGCGGCGGCAAAGGTACATAAACCAGGGAACCAACAGTTCGAATTGGTCAAACCAAAGGATTTGAAGGCTTATTTAGATGAATATGTGATCGGTCAAGAAGAGGCTAAACGCCATTTGTCTGTGGCTGTTTATAATCATTACAAGCGTCTGATGCAGACACCTGCAGCTGATGATGTGAAGATTGAGAAATCGAACATATTAATGGTAGGTGAAACTGGAACCGGAAAAACTTACCTAGCGCGCACGCTTGCTCAAAAATTACAAGTTCCTTTTTGCATCGCAGATGCGACCGTTATTACGGAAGCGGGTTATGTAGGTGAGGACGTGGAAACAATTTTGACACGTTTATTGCAATCAGCTAACTATGATGTTGAAAAGGCAGAATGCGGTATTGTCTTCATTGACGAAATTGATAAAATAGCTCGCAAGTCGGACAATCCTTCGATCACGCGAGATGTTTCTGGGGAAGGGGTCCAACAAGCTTTATTGAAATTATTGGAAGGTTCGATTGTGAATGTTCCACCGCAAGGAGGACGTAAGCATCCGGATCAGAAGATGATTGCGGTGAATACGGAGAATATTCTATTTATCTGTGGAGGGGCATTTGATGGGATTGATCGCCACATTGCGAAGCGTTTGAATTCGCGTCCGATCGGTTTTTCAGGGGATGATACGTTCCAAGAATCATTTGAGAAGAATCACATTATGAAATATGTTTCCGCGCAAGACCTTAAATCATTTGGATTGATTCCGGAATTATTAGGTCGTTTGCCCGTGGTTACTTTTTTAAATCCGTTGGATGAGAAGGCCTTGCTTTCTATCTTGACGGAACCTAAAAATGCATTAATCAAGCAATACGAGAAGCTTTTTGACATGGAAAACGTGTCATTGTCTTTCTCGAAAGATGCCTTAGTATATATTGTCGAGCAAGCTATGCAATATAAGTTGGGTGCACGCGGATTGCGGTCCATCATGGAAGCCATTATGACCGATGCCATGTTTGAAATCCCTTCTCAAACCGATTTGAAGGATTTTAAAGTCGATTTAGCTTATGCCAAATCGAAATTTGAACGTACCGTTTTTCATCAAATGAAAGTTGTCGCTTAAACCTTATGATAGCTTTTATTTTTGTGGCTATTTTAGCCATCTCTAGTTCGTTTGTTTCAGAAAATCAGCCTACGGGCGCATTGCAAGTCGCCACGCCTGAAGTCACAACTCCCACCGCTGTCGCGCCTGTTCGAGAGGTAAAGCATACAAAACGAGTTTCCAACGTTAAAAAAGAAAGTAGACAAGCACGTAAAGTATTAAAAGCAGATGTGCGGGATAAACTACAAGGGATGGATTCCAAATTAAAGATCGGCCTATTTTTGTTGGCCATCGGCGCCGTACTCAGCATCGTTGGCATCAGCCTTGTAGGTGGAATCGCCGCGCTCATTGGCCTCGGATTCACCATTATCGGCCTGCTGCATACGTATTAAAATATGTCGGCCCAGCTCGTATTTTTGCATGGTTTTGGAGAAGATGCCCGTATTTGGGATGATTTCATTCCTCATTTCACCTGGACTGAAAAACCCATCATTCCTTCTTTTGCGCATTGGACTTCCGCAAAATCGATTACCGATTATGCTCGAGAGATTCTTGTTTCATTACCTCAAGATGGAAAACTCACTTTAGTGGGACATTCCATGGGTGGGTACATTGCCCTCGAAATGGCGAAGCTATTTCCTGAACGTATTGAAAAGGTAGTTTTATTACATTCTACCGCACTGCCAGATACCGCAGAGAAGCAAATAAATCGGGATCGCACCATCGAATTTCTAACCAAGTACGGCGCTTCCGTCTTCATTAAATCGTTTGTAGCGAATCTGTTTGCCCCCGATTTTGCGGCAAACAATCGAGCATTGATGGATCAGTTAATTACACGCTACCAAGATTTAGCGGCAGATGGACTTATTGCGGCATCAAAGGCAATGCGTGATCGTGCCGATTTCACTACATTTTTACGCGATACACATATTCCATTTTTGTTTATACATGGGGATTCAGATCCATTAATCAGTACGGATAGTATTTTGGCTATAAAAGCACATCATAAATGTGTAATTTTGCCTGAAGTAGGACATCAAGGTGTTTATGAAGCACCACATGCCTGCTATGATGCGATTCAATCATTTATTGCCGACTAATGTCCAAAATAATTATTGCCTTAGATGGCTTTTCTTCTTGTGGTAAAAGTACAACTGCCAAACGGGTAGCCGCGAAATTGCATTATGCATTTATTGATACTGGCGCTATGTACCGTGCAGTAGCACTTTATTTTCATCGTCATGAAGTAGATGTCGTGGATTCTGCGGCTGTTGAATATGCATTGCAACATATCGAGATTACGTTTGAGTTTAATGTAGGCCGACAAGCCTCTGATACCATTTTGAATGGGGAAAATGTGGAGCTGGAGATTCGAAAAATGTTTATTTCGGATATTGTGAGCCAAGTAGCTGCCATTCCAGCGGTGCGTCATGCGATGGTTGCACAGCAGCAAAAAATGGGGGAGAAAAAGGGAATTGTTATGGATGGACGCGACATAGGTACGGTCGTGTTTCCTCAGGCCGAATTGAAAATTTTCATGACGGCTCAGCCGAATATTCGTGCCCAGCGACGTAAACTTGAGCTTTTACAAAAAGGCGAAGATCTTCCACTGGAAGAAATTGTGGAGAACCTGCGCATGCGTGATGAAATTGATTCTAATCGTACGGAAGGCCCTTTGAAACGTGCTGACGATGCGATTGATTTAGATACTTCTTTCCGAAGTATGGATGAGCAGGTCAACTTTGTTTTAGATCATGTACGTCGGGTTCAAAGTGGAAAAAAATAAACCCTATTTGATTGTTGGCCAAGGTCTAGCCGGCACCATCCTAGCGCATCATTTTTTAGAAGATCAAATTCCTTTTGAAATTTGGGATGCGTCCCCCACTTACTTTACTTCATCCCATGCAGCTGGAGGAATTTTCAATCCAGTAACCGGTCGAAAGTTAGAAAAAACCTGGTTAGCGGAAGAGCTTTTCAACTATTTGCCTGACTTTTACACGCGACTACAGGAAACTTTACAAGCTTCTTTTTTTCATCCAATGCCTTTATTTCGACCTTTTGCGCATGCAGAAATGCGTACGTGGTTAGAAGAGCGAAAGGCACAAATTGATCATGATTATCTAGAGTGGACGACTGAAGGTGTATGGATAAAGGAGGCGGGATGGGTTGATGCGTCGATTTTGGTACGTGTTTCACAAATATATTTTCGCCAACTGGGCATTTTTCAATCACGTGAATATGTTTCATCCCTTGCGTTTGGGCGTGTGATTTTTTGCGAAGGTTTTCATGGCCAACAAAACCCGCTTTGGGCTAAATTGCCATTTTTGCCCGCGAAGGGGGAGTTATTGATTTTTGAATCGGATCAGCCTTCGAAGGATTACATACTTAGTAAAAATGGATTCGTTTTACCCTTAACAGTAAATCAGTTTAAAGTAGGAGCGACGTATCGTTGGGATGAATTTTCGCCTGCGGAGACAGCGGATGCGCAGGATGAGTTACAACAAAAATTACTTTCCATGGGTGTGGACTCCTATACGCGACTAAGTACGCGCGTAGGTGTGCGACCCGCCACACAAGACCGACGCCCTTTTATTGGCATGCATCCGCATGAACCCGTAGGTATTTTTAATGGGTTCGGTTCCAAAGGGGTTTCGTTGATACCTTTTTTTGCGCGTGCTTTTGTTCGCGAAATTCAGGGTATAGAAGAACTGCCTTTTGAGGTTTCAATTCAACGATTTTCGCATTTATTTTCGCCATAAATTCTTACATTTGAGCATGCGGTTTTTTCGTAATCTGTTCTTCATTTTTGCCTGCCTGCTTTCTGTGCACGAAATGCAGGGGCAGGATTTTTATCCAAGCCAGCGGGATTGGGAAAAAACGCGTATTCAATACAAGCGGATTCGTTGGTCCTACATCACTGATCAAAATTTTGAAGTTTATTTTTACGGAAAACAAGAGGCATTAGCGCGTGCCACGATTCAATATTTAGATAGCGAATTACTTCGGATTTCACGCATATTAGGGTATACCCCGTATCAAAAAGCTAAAATATTTTTATACGCATCGTCGGCCGACTTAGCCGAGTCGAATAGTGGTATTAGTTTTCAGGATTTTAAAAAAGCACAAGAAGAAAATCAAGATAAATTTAAGATTGAGATTGCATTTAAGTCCGATTTAGAAGATTTGCATATTCGTTTAGTAGAAGAACTTGCTCGGGTGTATGTACATGATATTTTGTTTGGCGGAAGTATTAAAGATGCCTTGCAGAGTTCACTTTTATTAAACGTTCCGGAATGGTTTACTGCTGGAATTGTAGCCTATGTTGCTCGTGGAGATTCACCAGAAATGAATCAATACATGTATCAAGTGGTGGCGGCGAATAAAGTTAGAAAGCCAGTTTTGGCACGTGGAATTGAAGCAGAATTAATCGGTCAATCGATTTGGTCTTACATTGCTAAAACCTATGGCCTTCAGCCTATTGGAAATATTTTAAATTTGACACGAATTATTCGTAATGATCAATCAAGTATTTCAAGTACGCTTCGAACACCTATTTCACGTTTTTTAAAAGAATGGTTTAATTTTTATTTATCCGAGTCGAAGCAATTTGAAGTCAATTCAAATGCATTTTCCGGCGCCGAAAATTTAATTACGCGCGATCGAATGTCCGGAGAACAATTGGAGGAGTTTCAAATTAGTCCAGATGGGAAATGGATGGCTTACACGCTGGAGGACGCTGGTCAGTACCGTGTCATGATTCAAAATTTACAATCTAAAAAACGTTTTTACTTATTTCAAACGGGCTTGAAAGATCCGTTGCGCGCTTCTATAGGTCAAGCTCCGCGCATGCACTGGTCGGCCAAAAATTCCTTTGCAATTTTATATGCCAAAGACGGAAAGTCATGGTTAAATCAATATGCTCCTATCACGGGCATGTCGGCTAAATTACTTGCCAAAACAGACTTGAAAGACTGGAATTTTACGGATTTTGAAATGCATGAAAGTGGCCAACGCATGTTAGTGCGCGCGCTCCGAAATGGTCAAATTGATGTAGGAATTTATGATTTTAGACGAAATAGATTTACCCCAATTACACAAAATTCATGGGATGAATTAGAGGCTCATTGGTTTAATAAACAAGGAGATGTTATTTATTTGACGGATCAGTATGTGGACTCAACCCAGAAAGTAGTTAAGTCGAAAGGGTTGTCGGTTGTTATGCATTGGCGGGCAGATGATCCAAGTAATCCGCGTGTTTTGCTCGCTCATTCTGGCAGAATTCATTCGTTGCAAGTAAAGTCTGATTCATTAATCTATTTTTTACACAAACAACCTAGCGGGGAAGAGTTGGTTTCATTGGATCTCAACCAAGGGAAGTTGATGCAAAATCGAGTACGCTCCGGTACATGGTCATCGTTTCATTGGTCGGGTGATAAATTATATTTCCAAAATCATGATTTGTTGGACGAACGAATTCAACGCATTTCAGCACAAACGATTTTGGATTTGCCTGCTTATCAGTGGTATCCAATAGGTGTAGACTCTTCTTCAAATTCAATTTCAGATATTTTGGCTGAGCCTAAGCGAGATAGTTTGGATGCTCGAGAAAAGGCGAAGCGCAGTCGGCTCGACCGCCAAACACTTCTCCGATCTAGAAAGGAAACCGCCAAACTTACAGGCCCTTTTGTCTACCATAATTCATTTGTGGTGAATGGTTCGGAAGGGAATTTTAGAATTGATCCGATTCGAGGAATAGGCTATGCTTTCGATGTTAAAATGAATGATTTGATGGAGAATCATTTAATTAAAACGGGTGTTTTTCTGAATGCTAATTTTAAAAATTCAGATTTATGGGGTGAATATGCTTATTTGCCCAACAAAGTAGATTGGGTTTTTCGGGTAGATAGGAAAGTGTTTGGTCAGGAGACGGATGTATTTTTGAATAAAATTCGGTATAATCGCGCCTCTTTGACAGGGATTTATCCCATTAATTTAGCAAGTAAACTAAGCTTCACAGGTATGTTTACGTCGAATCGATCCTTTGATCAGGTCAATTTGTCGGTGCCTGAAAATTTAGCGACCTATGCTGGATCGTCGCTTAGTTACACCTTAGATAATACGTTACATTGGGAGGAAAATTTGCCTATTGGAACGCGAATTTTAGCGACGGTGGAACACCAACAAGCCCTTCTTACTTCGCGAAGTTTTTCTCGTATCCGTTTGGACCTTCGTAAGTACGTTCGGTTAACCAACAGTTTTTTATTGGCTGGCCGTATTTCCGCTTCGCATTCTTTTGGCCTTGCAGCTCGTCAAACGATGTTGGGTGGCATGGATAATTGGGTATTTATAGACAGAGAAGTACGTAATAAAGAAAATCCTTTAGGCGTTTCAGGTCCTGCGGATCGCGATGTTTTTATGAGTGATTTTGCGACGTCATTGCGTGGGTTTAAAATGAATAAATTGGCAGGAAATAGTCATTTGCTTGTTAACCTAGAACTTCGTCTTCCTGTCAAACATTTGATTAGTTTGGAATCAAATAAATCTAACTTTATGAATTCCTTGCAATTGATTGGGTTTACGGATATTGGCTCAGCGTGGACAGGGGCCAATCCATTTAGTCGGACAAATGGGTTCAATACCAATGTGATTGGTGGTGGAACAAATCCATTTCAAGCAACGGTTACCGATTTCCGAAATCCATTTTTATTTGGTTTTGGGGTAGGTGCTCGGGCCAATTTGTTTGGTTATTTTGTTAAGGTTGACTATGCTTATGGAATGGAAACAAATGAAATTAAATCACCCGTTACGTATGTGACCTTAGGTCATGATTTTTAATAGAATATGTCTACGCATCTAACCGATATCACCCCTTTATTAGCCGCTACCCGTAAGTCTGCTGCCTCGTTAGCCATGTCGACTGATGCGGTTAAATTGGCCATTCTTTCTGATTTAGCTGCTCGACTTGAGGCTAATGTTAACTCGATCATTACCGAGAATGAAAAAGATTTAGCTTCTTATGATTCGCAAAATTCAATGCGGGATCGTTTGCTTTTAACCGAGCGACGGATCTTAGATTTAGCTGCTAGCTTGCACGATGTGGCGAAATTGCCTAATCCATCTGGACAAGTTTTGCTTGATAAAATTTTAACCAATGGTCTGCATTTGGAGAAGAAGTCGGTTCCATTAGGGGTTGTTGGCGTTATTTATGAATCGCGCCCCAACGTAACAATCGATGTGGCAGCCTTATGTATTCGGTCTGGAAATGCAGCGGTTTTACGGGGAGGAACAGATGCATGGCATACGAATTCGATATTGGTTTCATTAATTCATGCGTCATTAGAGCAAGCAGGATTGTCGACGGATACTGTACGTTTATTGCCAACCGACCGAGCACATGTAACTACTTTATTGACCGCTGTCAAGTATGTAGATGTAATTATCCCACGTGGTTCGGATGCCCTAATTCAGCGAGTTCGAAAAGAGTCATTGGTTCCTACCATTGAAACGGGAGCTGGGGTTTGTCATACCTATGTGGCGGAATCGGCTAATTTAGCGATGGCTGTTCGCGTTGTTGTCAATGCTAAAGTTTCTCGTCCGTCTGTTTGTAATTCGTTAGATACAATACTCGTACATGCTTCTGTTGCGCACGAATTTTTGGCGTTACTGGTATCGGAGTTTGTGAATTATAAGGTGAAAATTTATGCTGATCAACAAGCTATTGGTTATTTGCAGGCTCTTGGGTATGCCTGGCTTGAGGCTGCTGAAGAGTCAGATTTTGGTCGTGAGTTTTTAGATTTTGCTTGTTCGGTGAAAATTGTTCGAGACAGCGCAGAGGCACTAAACCATATTGATTCATATTCCTCTAGGCATTCTGAAGCCATCGTAAGTTTGGATGAATCTGAAGCTGAATTGTTTTTGCAAACCGTGGATGCTGCCGCTGTTTATTGGAATGCTTCGACGCGCTTTACCGATGGGGGAGTATTTGATTTAGGGGCTGAAATAGGGATTTCTACACAGAAACTTCACGCTCGTGGGCCCTTTGCATTAGAAAAGCTGGTGACTGAAAAATGGGTGCTTAAAGGAAACGGCCAGATACGGTAATCTAATATTCGTGATCTAGGCCAAGTTTCTGTTTCATCTCACTCAATAATGGGTGTTTTTGAGCAAGAAATTCATATTTATCAGATTGCGTATACAACATCTTCTTATCACTTTTTTCCGTTTCGATTACATCTAAAGCAATGTCGATACTGTAATTTTGTAAGCGCTCACGAATTTTACCTAGGACCTCCAAGCGAATATTTTCGTTGAATTGTTGAACCTGCACTTCATTCTCCACTTTTATGTGAATAATTGAATCAATGATTTCGATGGGCCGATTCATCATCACATAATTGTTGATCAAATTCGCTGATTGGAATTCAGCTGCCAGCTGGTTCCATACCGTCGTCAGCTCTTCTATGGTAAAGGCCTTCGAATTAGCTGGATCATTGCTTAGGCTAGCCAATACCTCTTCGGAAGTTTGCTCGGTTCCTTTTGCGTCAACCACTTTTTTAGCAGAGCGTAATCCGGATACCGTATTTGGTTTCGCTTGCGGTGATGGAACTTCTACGGGAATGGTAGTTTCTATTACAGGTTCCTCTTTGACTACAGGGGGTGTCGGCTCTAAAATAGGTGTTTTATTAGGTTCAGGAGCTTTTTCCGTTATTTTGGCCCCATCGACTTTCGCTTGGGGCTCAGCCTTTTTTCCGCCACCGCCCTCCGTCGCAGGTTGGAATACTGAAGGCAAGTAATTTATTTTTAATAGGCAAAGTTCGAGATGTAATCGTGGATTTTTTGCCGCTTTATAATTGATCTCACATTGAGAGCAAATATTCATGGCCGATAGCAAGAAAGATGTATTTGTTTTTTCAGCCTGTAGCTTAAATTTTGTCCGTGATTCATCGCTAATCTCCATGAGTGCGAGGGTTTGTGGATCTTTCGCGAATAGTAAATTCCGCAAATGCTCCATAAATCCCGAGATGAATTGTTGGCCATCAAACCCCTTTCGCATGATTTCATCCAGCAAAACCAAAGCTCCCACATGATTTTGGGCGGCCATGTGATCCGTAATTTGCAAATAATAATCGCTGTCAAGAATATGCAGGTTTTCCAACACGTCCTTATGACGAAGGGTATTGTCGGTTGAAAAGGTCACGTTTAAGTCGAACATCGACAACGCATCACGCAATCCGCCATCTGCTTTGATGGAGATTAATTCCAATGCGGCTGGTTCTGCTTCAATATTCTCTTTCGTGGCTATGGATGCCAAATGACTGGCCATATCTTTCCATTGAATTCGATTAAAATCGAAAATTTGACACCGGGATAAGATGGTTGGCAAAATTTTATGTTTCTCGGTCGTTGCCAAAATAAATATCGCATAGGACGGAGGTTCTTCTAATGTCTTTAGAAATGCATTAAATGCGGATGCAGAAAGCATGTGCACCTCATCAATGATGTAGATTTTATAGCGTCCGCGCTGCGGAGGATAACGTACTTGATCGATGAGGTTACGAATATCTTCAACCGAGTTATTCGACGCTGCATCTAATTCATGAATGGTTAAGGAGGTGTTTTCTTGAAAAGATGTACATGAGGGACATGTGCCACATGCTTCACCGTCAGCTCCAATATTTTCACAATTGATCGTTTTGGCCAAAATACGTGCGCAGGTAGTTTTTCCTACGCCACGTGGACCACAAAATAAAAATGCCTGTGCCAAATGATTGGACTTGATGGCATTTTTTAAGGTGGTGGTTATGTGGTTTTGGCCAACCACCGAATCGAATTGGGTGGGTCTATATTTTCTGGCTGAAACGATAAAATTTTCCATACGGCAAGTTAACTTTTACGGTATCAATTTCCAAAGGTGATTTAAGGCAATTCGATAACTGCACTGACTGGGAAATGATCTGTTGGATACCGATTTCCCCAAGTTTCTGAATGCGTGGCATGTTGGCTTACACGCACCCCATTTTTCACAAAAATATAATCAATATGTCTACCTTCTTGTTCTTTCTTAAATCCATTAAATGAACTATATGGTCCATAATGGCCATTTTTGCTAATTTTTTCGGCGTCAATGAGTTTGTTTGGATTAGTGGGGTCAACTAGTATTTGAATGGGTTCATCATCAGGAGTAGCGTTGAAATCTCCGGTAATGATGGCTGCTGATTTGCCTGCAATTTCAGCTACTTTTTGAAGAACTAATTTAGCACTTTCGCGGCGGGCAATTTTTCCTAAATGGTCAAAATGCGTATTAAAAACGTAGAATTTTTTTCCGGATTTAAGCTCTTGAAATTGACCCCATGTAACGACTCTGCGGCAGGCTGCGTCCCAGCCAAAACCTACTTTTTCACATGAATCGGAGAGCCAAAAGGTACTTTCCTTGATTAATTTAAATTTACGGGTATTGTAAAATAGGGGAGAGAATTCACCTTCCTCTTTGCCATCATCACGTCCTTTACCAAACCATTTGTATTCAGGCATCTCCTTGGCAAAATCGTTGATTTGGTTTATAAATGCTTCTTGCATCCCGATGATATCGGCATCATGATATTTAATTAATTCTACGCAGTGCTTTGCCCGGTATTTCCATTGATCTTGACCATCTGAATGCGTATCAAGTCGGATATTAAAGGTCATTGTTTTAATTTGTCCAAAGCTGCTCATGCTGATTAAGAGTAGTAGCATGACGCCACCTAGACTTCTGTAAATGTGTTCAATTTGTGGCCAAACACGTTTTTTTTGACTGTTTTCTATAACGAACTCCGCGTCTTTGGTATAGCTTTCAGGTTTAGGTTGAATGTCGATGATTTGCATGGTTTGCATGTAACTCATTTGATTTCTTTTTTGAATGTAAGATATTCGCTCTTCAAGCGGACAAGATACAGCGATTAATTGATCTAGGTGTTCCGGTTTATTTCTTGGTGTGATTAATGCTGATTCGTAGAGGTAAAATGGGGCAATTGGGGCATTTTCAAGCCAATCCACTGCTGCTTCGCGTACTGCGGGGTGGATAATTTGATTAAGCACCTCGATGTCTTGTGGATATTTTTGTAAGATTTTTTTGATTCCTTCTCTGTTGTATTTTCCGTCAGCTAGATAAGCCTGAGGACCGAACTCCTCGGAGATAGCTGCTTTTACTTCGGGGTCAGTATCGCAGATATTTCGGGCTACGAGATCTGCCTCGAATACTGGAATGCCCAACATTGAAAAAATCCGACAAATCATCGATTTGCCGGATCCTATTCCGCCTGTAATGCCAATAAAGGTTTTCAGGCTAGTTGGCATCTATTTATTCCTCAATTAAACGTGATGATGCATCTTTTGATATTGCAGATTTTTCGAAAATCATGCGGACTCCTTTATTGGCATCTACTTCTACTACAATTGTTTTTTCACGTATGGAAATAACTGTTCCGTGTGCGCCGCCGATTGTCACGACTTTATCACCCGTTTTTAATTCCTCAATAAATTTTTTCGCTTCTTTCGCCTTTTTTTGTTGTGGACGAATCATGAAAAAATAAAATACCACAAAAATACCTCCGAAAAGGACGATTTGCATGATTTGTGGGTTGTTTGCTTGTAAGGTGATCATGGTTGGTTTATTTGGTATTAGGTAAAACTTCTATTTTAAATGCGATTTGATTATCGGCTGGCAATGTATTCGCGTAGACCGTAACTGTTTTCTGTAATTTTCCTTCTTTCCCTTTCGAATCAAAAGTGACCTTGATGAATCCCTTCTTTTCTGGTTGGATCAATTCCTTAGTCCATTTAGGGGTTGTGCAACCGCAGGAGGCATTCACCGATAGGATTTGCAAGGGCATGTTACCTTTGTTCTTAAAATGATAGGTGTAAGATATTTGTTTGCCTTCTTGGATCCGTCCGAGGTAAATAAGGGGCTGATCAAAAACCAATTTGGCTTGTTTCTCAGGACTTGGTCGTAATTCAAGTGGAATGGTATTTTCAGATGCGCTCAATGCCTCTTTTTGCTTGTTGACACAAGCCACAAATAAAAATGCCAACCCTAAAATTCCGATTATCCGCATTACTTGGCTTTGATTTGGCTCATCATTTTTTCCACGTCTTCCAATAGTTTTTCAGCTTTTAGTTTCGTGTCTTGAACGACTTTTTTGCCTTCTGATTTGGCGGATGTTTCAGGAATTTCTTTTCCGTCGACCATATCGTTAATCAATTGCTTTAGTTGGTCACGATATTTGTTTAGTTGGAAATATAATTTTCCACGGGTGTTTTCTCCTTTATCCGGCGCGTACAATATACCTAATACGGCACCTGCGGCAGCACCCACGATGAATGCCCAAAACGATTTTGATGATCTGCTCATATTATTTACTTGCTATGTCGATTAATCCTCGACCTGATTTTTGAATAATTTTTTCACTTATCAAACGAACTGAAATCACATCGAGAATACCATTGATAAACGATCCTGATTTCGGTGTGGAGTAGTTTTTGGCTACTTCAATGAATTCATTAATACTTACTTTAACAGGAATGCTGGCGAATTGAATCATTTCAGCAACTGCCATTTTTAATATAATTAAATCCGTGGTCGCCAAACGCTCAGTTTCCCAATTTTTCGTTTGATCATTCACCCATTGCGTTAATTGAATGTCTTCTTTTATGCAATAATCGAATAATTCTTCGAAGAATTTTTTGTCATCTTCCCATTGTAAACCTAAGGGTTGAATTTGTAAGTCTTCGAGGGCGTCAACTTTAAATGTTTTGGTCGCTAAACTTTTTACGACATCCTTATTTAGGTGCCAATTTAAATCTTTTTCCTCGAAAAATTCGGCCATGATTGGATGTTTTAACAGATAATTTTTCAAAATGTATTTAATCATTTCGATATCTGCCGAAACATCTTTTCCTGCGTTAGGTAAATAGGTACTAAAAGCTTCATCAGGAAGAATCCCTTCAATGAATACTTTCTTCAGCATATTTTCCTCGTCTTCGGACCAACCAATGTTATTTTCGGCAAACGCCTGCTGCAAATCACGCCATTTCGGCATGATAGCTAACACTTTGTTTTTGCCAATTAGTGATGTTTTGATTGGGTTTTCCAGTAGGCGGCGCTGCTCATCCCACTGTCCAATCATCGGAAGTGCTTGAATGTAATAAAGTAATTTGAGGTATTGTTTGAAGATGGATTCTACCTCCACAACCATTTCTTTTTTCAGCTCATTGGCTATTTTAGCTATGTTGTTTTTGTATGTGCGGTGCACCGACTTGGCAGCTTCAAGGGCTTCGGCAGGAATAGTTTCTTCAGTTGGAATTCCTTGAAAAAACTCAGTTAATTGAATTTCGGCTAATTTGCGAAGGCCCTCCAAGCGTGGAGTTTGGTCTTCTTTGGCAATCATAAGTGATAAGTCAGGTTGGAAAATGGCGGCTAAACCATCAAATGCCAAATAGTATTGGGCACGTTCCTGTGTCCAATAAGCATACATTTGTTGAAATGCTTTGACACGAAGTAATCTTCTGTTTACCATCCGAAATTAAAGAGCGTTCTGTTTTTGAAAACACAAAATTAGCTATTTTAATTTGAAAAAGGGGCTATCTTTGTTTGATTAATATTTTCATGGGCGCGTTAAGTCATCTCAATACTTTTTTTTGGCGTTATAAGTGGTTACTCTTTTTGGGAATCATATTTACGTTTGGCTCAAATTTTTTCGGCGTTGTACCTGCCCAACTTGTTCGTTTTGCGCTCGATTTGGTTACTGAAACCATCAATCTTTATTTTCTATTTAAAGGATTTAACCTGCAATCTGCCTTTTACGAGGTTTTTGCCAGTACTCTATTTTACTACGGGAGTTTAATCGTTCTGATGGCTTTCATTAAAGGGGTGTTTTTGTTTTTGGTACGCCAAACGCTCATTGTCATGTCGCGTCACATCGAATTTGAAATGAAACAAGAGATTTATGCGCATTATCAAACCTTGCCGTTGTCGTTTTATCGCCAACAAAACACGGGTGATTTGATGGCACGTATCTCCGAAGATGTAAGTAAAGTTCGTATGTATGTAGGGCCTAGCATCATGTATGGGCTCAATTTGATTTCTGTATTCACGTTGGTCATTTATTACATGTGGCATGTGAGTCCTACGCTGATGTGGTATGTGCTTTTGCCGCTTCCTATCCTTTCATTTAGTATTTATTATGTGAATTCGCTTATTATTCGGAAGTCAGAGGAGATTCAAGCTGGATTATCGTCCATTTCTACTTTTGCACAAGAGGCTTTTTCGGGTATTCGTGTATTAAAATCATTCGTGCGCGAAAAGCAATCGGTTGTTTCTTTTGCGGAGGCATCTGCTAATTACCGGCGTAAATCCTTGGATTTAGTACGCATTGATTCCTTGTTTACTCCCCTTATTTCCTTGCTAGTCGGTTTTTCCACTTTGCTCGTTGTTTACGTAGGTTCCCAAGAAGTGATGGCCGGCCGCATGACTATCGGTAACATTACCGAATTCATCATGTACGTATTTATGTTGACCTGGCCAGTAACTGCCCTGGGTTGGACCAGTTCTCAAATCCAACGAGCGGCTGCGTCTCAAAAACGGATTAATGAATTCTTGGATATTCAGTCAGAACTTGTTCCTGGCAAACAAATTACGCAGGAGATTCAGGGGGGCTGGACGTTCAAAAACGTGCATTTTACATATCCAGGAGCTGATCGTGCTGTTTTACATGGTATTAATTTAGAGATTATGCCGGGCGAGTCGGTTGCGTTATTGGGTACGACGGGTTCAGGAAAGAGTACGATTTCGCTTTTAATGGCTCGTTTTTATGATCCCTCTGTAGGTGAGATTTTGTTAGACGGCGTTTCGTTAAAAGATTGGGATATACAACATGTGCGTAAACATTTAGGTTTTGTGCCGCAGGATGTTTTTCTATTCTCGACGTCCATCGCGGAGAATATACGTTTTGGACAAGATGATTTAAGTGAGTCAGATTTACATCAAGCGGCTCGTTACGCTGATGTACACGAAAATATTATGGAGTTTCCGGATCAGTACAATACGCTTTTAGGAGAACGTGGTGTGACACTTTCAGGTGGCCAAAAACAACGCGTTTCGCTTGCACGCGCGCTCGCAAAAAAGCCAATGATACTTATTTTGGATGACTGTCTCTCGGCTGTTGATACGCAAACAGAACATAAAATTCTGACGCATTTGCGTACGATTATGCAGGATAAGACTAGCTTACTTATTTCACATCGTGTTTCCTCTGCGAAATTAGCCAGTCGGATATTTGTGCTTCAAGATGGTAAGTTGGTAGAAGAAGGAACGCATGCCAAACTAATGGCTGGAAAGCGATTGTACTATGATTTGTACCAACAACAATTAAATGAGGAGCAGGGATTATAAGATTCCGCCACTCAATCGAATCAATTCAATCTCAACCGATTTCGCTGTAAATTTTGCTTCAATTAAGCGTGTTTCTGCAGCAACGGCATTTCGTTGAACCTCACGAAGTTCATACGATGTGGCAATACCTACTTTGAATCGATCAAAGGCAATGTCAATGTTTTGTTTGGCAATGGTATAATTTTCGGATTCTAGGTTGATTAAATTTAACGCATTTTCATAGGTGACATAGGCGCGCTCGAGGGAGGAGCTTAAGGAGTTTTTTAGTTCATCCACTTGCAATTGGGCTATCTCTGCATTAATCTTGGCATTTTGTACCCGGCGTTTTTGGTTATAGCCATCGAATATGTTGACAGTAGCCCGCAAGCCATAACTCATCGCATTACTCGAACCTCTTTGAACCCCAAAACCGGCGCCATTTTCTACTTGATTCATGTTGTAACCGGCAAGCAAATCAATTTGTGGCATTTGTAAGCTTTGGGTGCTTTTGATATCCAAATCTGTAATTCGCTTATTGACAATTGCCGCTAATAATATTGGATTTTGTTTCAAGGCTAAATCACGTAGTTCAACAAGTGAAAGTTTGGGTAGTAAATCAATGACCGGCTGTACATTGAATTCGGTTTGCATGGCACGAACTAGCAAGGCGTTGAAGCTAATTTTTGTATTGACAAATGATTGTTCTTGCGCTAGTAATAGTGCTTTATCCTCATTGAAATCAACTTGAGCTGAGTAATAATCTACCTTGGATCCTTGGCCTACTTCATAACGATCTTTAGCTAATTTAAGGCGATCATTCGAAATTTCTAGTCCTTTTTTAAAGTTGTTTACCCGTAATTCTTGACGAATGATGTCATAATAGGTAGTACTAATTAGTGCAATTAGGTTTTCAATCGATGTTTCCGTTTGTTTTGCACCCAGTTGTTGCAATTCCGAAAAGCGATTTTTTAAAATGAACATGCCATTACCATCGTATAATGTCCAAGCCATGGCAACACCCGCGTTGCCTGAGTTTGAACGAACCCCACTTTGGTTTAATGGAGCACGTATTCCACCAAAAAATTCTTGATTCAATCCCGATATTGCGTAGTTTTTGGCTGTTGTTCCATTAATTGTTGGCAAAAAACCTGCATTCCCCAACGTATTATCATTTTCCGCAATTTTTTCGCGCTTTTTCGCTATTTGAATTGCGAATTGATTTTGTAAGCCTTGCTGAATCGCGTCTTCTAAGCGCAATGTTTCTTGTGCATGAACGGAAAAAGTTCCAAATGTGTATGCGAATAAGAGGGTTAAGGGTAGGCCAACTAGTTTCATAGGTTAGTGTTATAAGGCAAAGGACAAACTTAGCACATTTGATTCAGATTTCGAAGTAACTAGCCTACAAGTCGTGATAGTGATTTTATTTTTGAAATTACTAATTTGCACGATGTCTAAGCCATTCATATCCCAACTCATTATTTTTCCGATTAAATCGCTGGGTCCTGTTGCATTGCAGCAAGTGGAGGTAGATTCCTTGGGTTTAGTAGGAGACCGACGATTTATGCTAGTGTCTAAAACGGGGCAATTCATCACACAGCGGACACGTCCAGATTTGACGCGATTTGTATTGAAATTAGATGGGTCGGATTATTTGATTATGGATCAACTAACGCAAAATCATCGTGTTATACCTGTAAATCCAGCATTGGGTGATTGGGTTGATGTGACTTTATGGGATGATGAAATTCGTGTTCGTGAAGTTGCTGATGGCATTTCTGCCTGGTTTTCTGAATTACTGAATGAGTCGGTACGACTCGTTCAAATCCAATCAACTGCACCTCGTAGCATTGAATCTAAATATCAAACTTCGGGGTCCCAACAAAGTTCTTTTGCTGATTCACTACCTATTTTACTTGCTTCTGAATCGTCCTATCAGGCAGTTGAACATCATTATGGAGCCTCTTTTGATTGGATGCGCTTTCGTGCTAATGTCATTATTTCTGGTGCAAAAGCATTTGAAGAGGATTCTTGGTTAGAATTTTCACTTGGAACAGTGCGTTTATTTGGCGCAAAACCTTGCGCTCGGTGTCAGTTGGTGAACGTAAACCCATCAACAGGAGAAGTGGACAAATCTATCCTGGAAGTGTTGAGTAGGTTTAGAAAGGTTGGGAATAAGGTTTATTTCGGCCAACAAGCCGTTCCGGTTGTATCGGGAAGGATTGCGGTAGGAGATGAAATTCATGTGGAAAAAAGTAAAGATGCGCTTCCTTAGATTTTTTCATTTCAGTAGTTTGGATGTTGTTTTTGGTGCGGTGGCCATGCAGGCTATGCTTTGGAAAGTGATGGTGGGAGGTATTCAGCCTTGGTCTGAGCAAATGGTCTTAGGCATTTCAGTTTGGATTTTTTATTTAGTTGATCGGCAAGTTGATAATTTGGTCAATCAGCCTACCGATCCGATTCATTTCTTTCATCAGCGATTTTACATGTTAATTCGCTCGTTCATTCTGTTTCTATTACTTGTCTTGGGGTACTTATTAAGCTGTATTTCTGGGGAATTAATATATTTAGGTATTTGCCTAAGTATTTGCATGGTATTATATGGTGTGGCTATACGTTATTGGGATCGAGTGTGGTTGCCAAAGGAATTTTTCACTTCGATTTTATATGCTTGCGGATTATTTTTACCTAGTTTGGCTGTGGGTCAGTTCAGTTGGCTTTTATTTATAGATGTCTTTTTTTTGGCCTTCATGAATTTGTCTTTATTTACGTGGCTTGAGGGAAAAGCAGATTTTCGATTCGTTTTTTATTGGCTTCAATGGATTTTAGTCGGGCTTTTGGGTTGCATTGCTTGGCAGTTTTCTTGGGAGTTAGCTTTGTGTCTTGCGATTATTCAAGGCATTCATGTGGGGATTTATTATTTTAGTCCCAATTTACAGCGTCGTTGGGTTGGAGAATTAGCATTTTTGAGTCCATTAGTTTATTTCGTCTATGAGTTATTTTAAAAATAAGGATGCATTTCAGGCATTGCGTTTCCCAGAGTTTAGGGCTTATGTGACAGGAAATACGTTTTTTACGATTGCCTTATTGATGCAGGAGGTAATTTTAGCCTATGAAATATATAAGTTGACGCACAATCCGCTGGCTTTGGGGCTGATTGGTTTAGCTGAGGCAGTTCCTTATATTTCGTTGGTGTTGTTTGGAGGACACTTAGCCGATAATCGTGACAAGAAAAAAATCATGCAAAATTCATTGCTGGTGATAATTTTAGGCTCTTTTTTATTGCTATACTCAGCCTTGCAATTAGATTCGAAGGATGCTGATTTTCATATTTATGCCATTTATTTTGTTATTTTTTTAATTGGTTTGTCGAAGGGATTTTTCACTCCGGCGGCATCCTCTTTGAATCCATTTTTAGTTCCTAAGGATGTATTTGCGAATGCAGCTACGTGGAATAGTTCTTTTTGGCAATTGGGGTCTATTTTAGGGCCGGGTGTTGCTGGATTTTTGTATGCTTACGCTGGCTTGGTAGGTTCGCTTGTGACTGTAATTGGGTTGTTACTCGTCGTGATGGCTTGTCTGTTTTTTATAGATAGCCGACCAATCCCTCCCAAAAATACGTTGCATGATTCGATTTGGTTGAGTTTACGTGAGGGGATCACCTATGTTTTTAAGACTAAAATAATTTTATATGCGATTTCATTGGACTTATTTTCTGTGTTGTTTGGTGGAGTAATCGCAATTTTACCGGTCTACGCGGAAGATATTTTACGGGTAGGCGCTGAAGGCTTGGGTGTACTTCGAGCTGCTCCATCGGTTGGCGCTGTACTAACCATGTTGCTGATGCTTTATTTTCCCCCATTAAAAAATGCTTGGCGGAATTTATTGTTGGCCATCGCCGGATTTGGAATCGCAACTTTTGTTTTTGGTTTTTCAACTAATTTCTGGATTTCAGTCGTTGCTTTATTTTTTACAGGGGCCTTTGATTCAATCAGTGTGGTGATTCGCCAAACTGTCCTGCGCGTATTTACACCGGATGAAATGCGGGGAAGGGTATCGTCTGTAAATGGGGTGTTTGTGAGTACTTCGAATGAAATGGGCGCTTTTGAGTCAGGTGTGGCAGCTAAATTCTTCGGGACAGTGCCCTCTGTAATACTAGGTGCATGTGCCACGATGGTTTTAGTATCCATTGTCGCGTACAAATCCAAGGATTTGTTGGTTTTGGATGTTCAAAAAGCAATGGATAATTAGGCTTCAATCGCCGTTTCCCAAGTGGTCAACGTTTCGATAATTAACTTTTTTGATTTGTGCGCTTCGGTAATCTCAACCACATTTTGAATAGGAGAGGTGTTTTCTCCAAGCAGAGCTGGCATTAATTTGAAATAGTGCGACTTGAGTTTTTTATTGCCCTTTTTGTCAACTGAAATACATTCAACAATATCGATGTGCGAAATAGCAACCAAACCATCCGAAGTTTTATCCTCCCGAATTGAAATGGATTCAATCAAGTTTTTAGGAACACTAGTAGATTGAAGAATGCTCGATCCTTGCGTATGAATTTTCTTGATTTCATGTGCGCCTACGGCCATAAATGAAATACGTTGTTTGCCGGATTTTTCAGCAAAATAATCACCAATCGACTGGAAAAAATTACGAGGTGGTAATTGAATGACTCCAAGGCCAACAAATTCAGCTGGAATTTCAGATCTCACAAATGAAAAAGACTTAGCGAGTTGAGCGCACATACGTATCTATATTTTGGGCAAAAATACCGTTTTTATTTTATAATCTGATCTTTGGTTTAGGGAATTCAAAATGAGTCGCAAAGCCTTGAAACCACTGATGTATTTGCGTAAATCCCTCCTTATTTAGCGAGTATAGGATAAATTGGCCTTTTTTCTCAGCTAAAATTAGCGAAGCTTGTTTCAATAAATCTAAGTGATGCGAGATACTAGGCTTCGTCATTTGAAATTGCTTAGCAATTTCACCTGCGTTACATGGACCGCCCACGAGTAAGTGTAAAATTTCGCGACGTGTTTGGTCGTTAATCGCTTTAAATACTGCTTCCATTAGATTTTATTAAATAATTAGGCTAATATCTAAATAAAAACTGATTTAGACAAGATCCGCCTTGCGATACGCCTCAATTAGTTTTAATTCACCTTCTTTTCCTGGGTGGAAATTACCGTGTTCCATACCTAGAACCCCTTGAAATCCTTTGTTTTTTATGTGTTTAAAGACATTTTGATAATTAACCTCACCAGTTCCTGGTTCTTTACGTCCTGGGTTATCGCCGATTTGGATGTAGGCGATTTCGTCCCAACAACGATTCATGTTGTTGATCAGATTTCCCTCATTTCGTTGCATGTGGTAAATATCAAATAAGATTTTGCAAGATGGACTTCCCACGCCTTTACAAATGCTGTATGTTTGATCTGAATAACGTAGAAATAAATCTGGATTGTCACTTAAAGGCTCCAAAACCATCTTTAAATTATGAGGCTCAAGGATTTCAGCTCCGCGTTTTAAAACCTCGATGACATTGCCCGTTTGAATTCCCATAGGCAATTGCCGACTGAAATTTCCGGGTACTACTGTTGCCCATTTCGCATTAACGCGCTTCGCAGTGTCGACTGCCTTGTGACAAGCTTGTAGAAATGTATCAGTCCAAGTTTTATCTCCCGATGTCATGTGTGATTTATCGAAAAATCCATCAAATTTGATCACAAAAACTCCCATGTCCATGCCTAAGCGCGCTAAGGTTTCGCCTATTTTTACTTGGGTTTCAACGGGTCTACCCATCATGTCATTATCCTCTAACGCTCGAAAACCCATGTCATACATGAATTTCAGTTGGTCAATTTCATTTTTCCCTGCATGTTGTTGAAACATGCCAAAATGGGGTGCATATTTTAAGCTAAATGGTGCTTGTGCGGCCGATTGTGCTTTAGCCGTTGAATTTATTCCTGCGGTGAATAGACCTGCACTTAACAGCTGTGAAAAGTTTCTGCGATTCATATTATTTTTTCTTTAATGTGTTTAAATATTCCATTAGGTCAACTAATTCGGGCGTTGACATCCCGTCCGCTAATCCCTCCGGCATCAGCGAATTTGGCAATTGCTTGACCGATTTTAGTGCGGAAGTTTTAAAATTCTGTGAAACACCACCAGGTAAACGCATGATAATGTCCGTTTCATTTTTTGAGGTAATTATTCCCTGATATGTATCTCCCTTTTTAGTACTAATTTCAAATGTTTCATAGCCAAATCCGATACCGGCATTGGGGTGAAGTACCGACATATACATTCCTTCACGTGATAATTTTGATCCAATTTCACCAAGTTTGGGGCCGAAATCAATGCCTTCGTTATTTACCTGATGGCACATCGAACATTGATCTACATATACTTTTTTACCAGCCAAAACTACGCCTCTTTGAGAAAGTAAATCATTTAAAGGTGGATGTTTTACTTTGGCTTGAGCGTTAGCGCCAGTTAAATACGTAATTGCTTCCATACGGACTCCTTTTCGCCAAGACTTACTAACCGATTCTACCACAGATGGAATTAGATTAGTTGGTACCTCTTTATTTTTCAATAATTTTAATACCAAATCCTCACCTTTAGGATAGGAATTGCCCAAGCCACGTGCCGCATCCCGACGAACGTTCGCATCGATTTTCGGATCATTTACAACGGCTAAAAGGAGGGTTAAGCTTTCGTTGTTACCTTGCCAACGAACCCCCTCGATAATTGCTTTTTTTTCCGCAATTGTGCCCGATTTAAATTTAGTTTGAATTAACCCCCCTTGATTCAAGGCATAAATAACTTTGGTTGTTGGCCGACTATTTTTCCCAGCTAACAGGTCTTTAAGCAGGCTAGGAGCCATTTCTGTTAAATTATACTTTTCAATTAATTCCAAATATTCATTCCCTTCTACTTTGGCCAGCATACTGATGACGGTTTTTCGATCTGCAGGATTTTGCTGGATGTATTCAGCCGAAATGTGGCGCAAGGCTACCATAGCTAAGCTAGGTTCCTTTTGTATCGATTCGTTGATAACTTGCATTAATTGGGGCGATTTTTCATTTCCTGGTACGAAATCAAATGCCCTGAAATAGCGTAGTTTTTCGGTTAATGGTTTCGCTTCACGAACATAAGAAACTAAATACGGCACTGATTTCGATGAACGTGCCCGCCAAATTACATCGCGATTTAATTGATTTGAAGCTAAATATGACGATAAACGCGTATCCCAATTCCCATCAGCCCCAATTCCCAAGGCCTCCAAATACCAGCGATCCGCCGAATCATATTGTGAAGCCAAGGCTGTCCAAATTGCGTCCGCTTCCGGCGTGGCAATGTGGCGCAAGGCAATGGCTAATTCCCGTCTAACTTGAGGATTAGGGTCCTTTTGTAAATTTTGTGCATGGGCTTGCCAGCTTGCAAAAGGTAAACGTTTCATCGCGCGTATGCCCAACATGCGGAAGTTAGGGTCGGTATCTTGAACTGCTTTTTCGATAAAACTTGCTCCTTTGGGACCTTGAATCAACATCCACAAGGCACGTGCCTTTAATCGCGGATTTTTTTCTATAGAATAGGCCGTTTCAAGACCTGCTAATCCCAATTGCACTAATTTTTGATAGCCTAAATAGCGCGTGGCCAAGTTTGGATTATTTAAAGCTGCTAATGCGCCTGATGGAGTAGTTAAATCAAGTGCTGGAACACGGTAAGCATGCCCTTTTGGTGCGATGCGGTAAATTCTTCCTTTAGTTTGGTCACCCGCTTGGTGCCCTCCCACGCCGGGATCGTACCAATCAGCCACAAATACGGAACCATCGGGTGCAACTGTTACGTCGGCCGGACGAAACCACTGATCTTTTGAACCATCAATTAAATTAACGATACTGGCTTCATATCCAGCTCCTTTCGGTTTTACAGGATATGCCCTTACAACATTTGGGCCTGCATCTGTATGAATCATTTGACCTTGAAAAACAGTAGGCAATAAATTTCCTTCATAAACAATCATGCCCGTTGGCGAGCCTGATCCCGTTTGTAATAAATTGGGCATCGACCCCGGATCATTTAAATGCCAATGTCTTAATGGGATTTCAGGTTCAATATTGGTCCTGTTGGCAGACCAACCAGCCCCCGTCATTTCATCCGTATACCCATAATTCCCATGTTCGAATACGGCATTTATACGTACACCTTTGTTGCCATCGTCGTCATTGTCCGACTGCCAAAGTGCTCCATAGGAGTCAACGGCCACTTCGAAATTGTTTCTAAAATTATGGCCTAGGCATTCGACTTGAGAACCGTCCAAATTGCAGCGAAAAACCATCCCTTGTTTGTATTTTGTAGGTCCGATAGGGTCTCCATCTTGGTCGAGTACAGGTTTTCCTTTGGCGTCTAGCAATTGTTTTCCTTCATTGCCAATGTTAAAATATAATTTACCGTCTGGTCCAAAAGAAAATGCATGCGCTCCGTGATCATGTTGCTCACCACCTATGCCTTGAAAAAGTATCTCTTTCCGGTCCGCAACGCCATCTCGGTTGTCGTCAAACATTTTCCAGATGTACGGACTTTGAGATACAATGACCATCGAATCCAGTACAGCGATACCCAAGGGCGCGTTTAGCTCCGGAGATTGATAGAAAATTTTCTGAGAATCCGCTACACCATCGCCATTCGTATCTTCTAAAATAAGGATGCGATCACCCTTCGGATTAGTTGGATTTCCACTTATAGCCGGTCGGTAATTATAGGCCTCAGTAATCCAAACTCTTCCCTTCGAATCAATGTCCATGTTGGTGGGATTCTTCAACATTGGCTCAGTCGAAAATGTGGTAATCTGAACCTCCGGGTGAACGACTAAACTAGTATGAAACTCACGAAGTGAGTCTGCGGGAACAGTTCCTGATTTAGGCGCTTGATTGGCTTGAAATGCACTAATCCCAAGCATGCCTAAACAAGATGCCATGATGAGTGGGCGCACGTAATGTTGTTTCATTTAGAATAGGTTTTAGCTAAAAGCTTTGGGCTAAAATTGCTTTTTTTATTGCTAAATTCCAAATATCTCTGTGGACCATTTATTTGCCGATTAAGCGGTTGAGTTTACTTCGGAAGTTGAGGTAGGCCAACGTGCTTTCAGTTGTAATTAGATGATCTCTGACTAACCACTTAAGTTTTTTGAAACTTAACTCATTGAACATGTAGTAGGCTACCAAAAGATGGTAGATGCGTTTATGAAGTGATGATTTGTTTTCGGTACAATTAATCAACAATACGTGGTAACTAGCCAAAATAGTACGAATCAATTGATTGTATTTAAAATGCGTGTATTCATTGATCTTCGCATACATGAAAATTCGATTGTCAATGAATGCTTTCGATTGCGTATTGTCGGTGAAACTTTGTCCCCCTAGATTTTTGCGGTACACCGACATACATTTATCTATGTAGCCAATGGGGCCTTTTTCAGCTAAAATGACATACATAGGGATGTCGCCGCTTTTGCAGGTTACGAACCATTCGGGCAACGTGTCAACATGCACGCGCCGCATCATAACACTAGCCGTAGCCATAAACCAGGCTTCTTTTTCACTAATTAAATCAGGTGTATTCGTCCAAAGCGCTTGGCCAGGTCCATTAATGAATTCGTTTAATCGCCCACTGGAATCTTCATACACAATTTCAGCATTGTGAAAACAAGCTGAAGCTTGCGGGTGCGCATCCAGAAAATCAATTTGTTGCTGCAATTTGGTATTATCTGTCCAATAATCATCTCCTTCAATAAAGATGACATATTCGCCGCGGCACTGTAAAAAGCAATGTAGGAAATTGATCTTGCCTCCTACATTTTCAGTACGTATAAATGCCTTAATCTTCGTAGGATGCAAATTTGCATATTCAGCAACAATTGCTGCTGTGTCATCCGGCGAATGATCTTCACCAAGAATGATTTCATAGCTAAAATTGACTTGTTGGCTTAAAATATTATCCAAACATGTCCGAATATAGTCTGCATGTTTATAGGTAATTAGGCAAATGCTTAATTTAGGATGCTCCGGTAGGGTCGGATAACCGAATACGTCTTTATCTAAATAGCTATAATTCATACCTACGATAATTCGGCAAAACCGATGCCTGTTTCTCCAAATCCATTTCCATTGTAAAACATATAGGTGGATTCTTTGTGTGTAAATACATGCGGATATTCAACCATAATGTTTTCCCAAGTGCTCTCGGGAGAGATATCAAGTCCGGCCGTATCTATTTTGGTCCATGTACGTAAATCGGTGCTAACTGTGCATTTAATACGGTAGGAATTGGCTGGATCTTCTCGGTAATTAGTAGATTTTCGCATGGCATACCAAAGGTAATATGTGCCATTCAATGCTAAAACGGATGCTTTTGAGATACCTCCTTCGCCAGCTTCGAGTCCGATAGCGGTGATGTTAAGTGGAGTCCAATCGATTAAATTTTCGGACGTGGCAATTTTGATGTCATAGATTGGCTCTATCCGCCCATTCAATTCTTCCCATTTGCGGCAAGATAAATAGTAGCCATAAAACAAATTATCCTTCTCGATAATGGAGATGGTGCCTACATAGCCTGGTTCGCGGTGGGAAGTAGCAAAGACTGGACCCGAAGAAAATTTTTCCCAGGTTTGACCTGCATCTTTACTGATAGCTAAGCCAAGATTGTTATGGTAGGGGACATCGATTCGGTTGGCCCAACCGATGTAATAGAGGTATTTTAAATGGCCAACTTGCCAAATTTCGGTGGGCATGACGCCCGCCCAATCAAAGCTTCCGCGTTCTCCTGGTTCCAAGATGGGGCCTTCGCCATGGCGTAAGATGTTAGCGGGATTACCTGCTTCTACATCGAAAAAGTAAGGTTTGCTGGGGCCGCGATTTTCTCTTTTGGAATAATAAACTCGCCAAAAACCATCGTGATGTGTATCAACAATAGGTACTTGGGCATGGCAAGCATTGAAAATATTCCCTTTTTTAATCCATTCCATAGATTGCGCGTGGATGTTAATTCCACGCGCAAAGATAGGATTTTATCGTATAGTTGAGAAACTCGTCGGGCTCAAGTACATAGTTTCTACCTTGTCCACAATTTTACCGTCCTTCTCAGAGGCTTCTTTAACAGCTAACCATTTGGCGTCTAAACGGAATGCATCAAAACTCGCTTTCCCGGCAGCCTCGCTTTTGTGGGCAATGAAATACAACAACTTGCTTGGCGATCCATCTTTTGGAATGGTCGTAAAGTAAGCAATGTTATCCATGCCATGTTTTTTGAATAATTTAAGCGTATGATTTCTGAAACGAGCTAACACGTTGGGTAATTTATCCGGCATGGCCGTATACGTGCGCATTTCAAATGTCCGATCTTCCGCAGCTTTCGACGGTTTAATTTGTGGGCTAAAATCAGTCGCTTGCATGAAAATACTAGTCACTTTGGCAACTATCTTGCCGCTTTCTTCCGATTTTTTAGCAACTTCTTTCCATTCTGGATCACGTCCAAACTTTTTCCAAGATGAATCGCGCTCTGCTTGACTAGGGTATGATAAGATGTAATACAAAGTGTTTTCCGAATTGTTATTTGGAATCCAATAACCCACATTGGTCATACCGTGTTTTTCGAAAATTTTAGTGGTATGATTCGTAAAACGTTGCACCAAAGCGTCTAAACGTCCTGGATGGCAATAATAAATGCGCATTTCATAGTAACGTGAATCTGGTTTTTTGGCTACTGAGCCAAAGGAAACAGCGAGCATAAGTAATAAGATTAATTTTTTCATAGGTTTTTTTTATTGCTTGAACGCTAAAGTTAGGGCATGATATTCGATAAATTATC
>NZ_CBAUBA010000026.1:0-38538 GCF_964796385.1 Aquirufa sp.
TTTTCCCTATACGAAAAAAGAAGGAATTGCACCGACCATGATTGCACAAAAGTTGGGCGAATTCGTTCAAGCAAATAATGAACATGTTGACCAATTTCAAGTAGTTCAAGGATTCTTGAATTTGAGTTTAAAAGAAGAAACCTGGGTATCCATTTTAGCGGAATGTTTAGCCGATTCAAATGCGTTTCAATTAGCACCCAAAAATGAAAAAGTGTTAATTGAATATTCTTCACCCAACACCAATAAGCCACTGCATCTCGGTCATTTGCGCAATAATTTTCTAGGCTATTCCGTGGCTCAAATCATGGAGGCAGCTGGCTATGAAGTTATTAAATCTAATTTAGTAAACGATCGGGGAATTCACATTTGCAAATCTATGCTGGCTTACCAACTATTTGGTTCGGGGGAAACGCCTGAAACAAGTGGAATGAAAGGCGACCACCTAGTTGGAAAATATTATGTAGCATTTGACAAGGCGTATAAAGAAGAAATTGAAACGCTAAAAAAAGCTGGAAAAACTGAAGATCAAGCAAAAGCAGAAGCTCCTATCCTATTTCAAGCTCAAGCCATGTTACTCGCTTGGGAACAGCAAGATCCCGAAGTAATCGCACTCTGGGAACGGATGAATTCGTGGGTTTTTGCCGGTTTTGAGAAATCGTACACACAAATGGGCGTTGATTTTGATAAAATCTACCGCGAATCAAACACCTATTTATTAGGAAAAAAAATAGTAGACGAAGGTTTAGCTCAAGGTGTATTTTTCCAAAAACCAGACGGTTCCGTTTGGATCAATTTAGAAGCGGAAGGTCTAGATGAAAAATTAGTCTTGCGAAAAGATGGAACGTCTGTGTATATCACACAGGACATGGGGACAGCCCAATTAAAATATGCTGATTTTGGTGCGGATAAATCCATCTATGTGGTAGGAAACGAACAAGATTATCATTTTGAGGTCCTTTTCCATATCCTTAAAAAATTGAATAAACCTTACTCTACAGGTAATTTCCACCTGTCTTATGGCATGGTAGATTTGCCAAGCGGTAAAATGAAATCAAGGGAGGGTACCGTCGTAGATGCCGATGACCTCATGGCAGAAATGATTCAAACAGCCAAAGAGCGCACAATGGAGCTAGGAAAAATAGATGGATTTTCAGTAGCTGAATCCAATGAACTATTTAACCAGCTTGGTATGGGAGCTTTGAAGTATTTTTTACTCAAGGTAGATCCCAAAAAACGAATGTTATTTAACCCTGTCGAATCCATTGATTTCCAAGGAAATACCGGACCATTTATTCAATATACGCATGCACGAATTAAATCGATAGTTCGTAAAGCCGCAGAATTAGACATCAGTAACGAATGGACCGAAGATCAGTCAATTACATTGGCAACGGCAGAACAAGAATTAGTCTATTTAATCGCTCAATATAAATTAAAAATTGAAGAAGCAGCTTCCCAGTTGGCACCATCAGTCATCGCCCAATACGTATATGATTTGGCGAAACAATTCAATAAATTTTACAACGAATTAAGCATCATTAATGAAGAAGATAAAACAAAACAAAAGATTCGCTTATCTTTAGTGGAAATGACTGGCAAAACAATTCGTCAAGCCGCATTGTTATTAGGAGTAATCGTCCCCGAACGGATGTAAATGAAACGTAAAACACTTATATTCACCATTTTAATCAGTATTATTATGATCATAGGACTTATGAAAATCGGATCACTATTAACGGCGCTAGCCTTACCATTCACTCAAAACATGGCAAAATCAAGACCAGAAAACACCGAAACAGTTGCTGGAAAAAACTTCTACTCTTTTAAGATGAAAGGGATTGATGGAAAAGAGATTGACTTCAGTCAATTTAAAGGAAAGAAAATTATTGTGTTAAACACGGCTTCTAAATGTGGATACACACCACAATATGCAGATTGGGAGAAATTCCACAAGGCCAACAAAGATGTTGTCATTTTAGGTTTCCCCGCGAATGAATTTGGCGGACAAGAACCAGGTACTAATTCTGAAATTGCATCTTTTTGCCAATTGAACTACGGAGTATCATTCCAAATGATGGAAAAAGTGGTTGTTAAGGGTAACGCAAAATGTGACCTTTATCAATGGCTAACAGACAAATCACAAAATGGATGGAACGAGAAAGAGCCAAGCTGGAACTTCTGCAAATACATCATTAACGAAAAAGGTGAGTTAGCCAATTTCTTTGCTTCGGGGGTTAAGCCAACGAGCCAAGAGTTTATTGAAGCGTTAAAAAAATAAATATGAATCGATGGGTAGAGGCGGCTCGACCGCGTACCTTACCGCTGGCTATTTCCAGCATATTATTGGGTAACTTTTTAGCATTCGCTCAGGGAACATTTCACTGGGCGATTGCTGTTTTGGCGGTATTGACAACTTTGGGACTGCAAATTCTATCAAATTTCGCAAATGATTTAGGTGACTTTACCAATGGAATTGATACCCAAGACCGTACAGTCGCTTTGCGTGCTGTTCAAACAGGCAAAATCAGTCAATCTGAAATGCAGATCGCCGTTCGCCTAAGCGCAGGGATCTCCTTTACACTTGGGATTGGATTATTATTCGTAGGATTACAAAACGAATCACTACAAACGTGGATGGGTTTTTTGGGTTTAGGAATCGCTTGCATCGCAGCAGCTATCGCCTACACGGTAGGAAAAAGACCATACGGCTACATGGGCCTAGGTGACCTCTCCGTATTTATTTTTTTTGGATTAGTTGGCACCATGGGTTCTTATTTTCTTCAAACAAAATCAATTCCAATTCATATAGCCATTCCTGCGTCAGGTTGTGGATTTTTATCGGTAGCCGTTTTAAACTTAAATAATCTAAGGGACCTAGATAATGACAAACGGTCAGGAAAATTTTCGATTCCCGTTCGAATAGGTAAGATATTAGGATTTTATTACCAAAAAGCATTGCTAATTTTGGGAATTATTTGCTTTGCGGCCTATCATTTTATCGCTTTAGAAACAGCATCATCTACCACGAGTAATTTACTTGTCTTACTGGGTTATTATCCAATCATCCAGCTTGTTCGCGAACTAAATCCAGAAATGACCCCAGCTGAAATAGATCCTTATTTAAAGAAGACGGCATTAAGAACTTTATTCTTAATTTTGCTTTTCGGAATTAGTGAAATCATCCAATAATCAATAAAACTGACCATGAAACATATTTATGCAACATTACTAGTAGGCATTTTCTGCATAACAGCTACGAATACCTTTGCACAAGAAAGCATAAATTACCTTGAATTAGGATTAACGCAGAACAAAACGGGCAATTACGCTGATGCTTTGCGCAATTTCAGCTTAGAAATTGAAAAGAATATAGCTAATCCAAATCCAGATTCCTTTTATAACCGTGGCTTTGCCAAATATAACTTGAAAGATTTCCGAGGAGCCATCTTAGATTTTGACAAGGCGATTGAATTAAAACCCACGTATTTCGAAGCATTTATTGCACGCGGACAAAGTTACAGTAAGCAAGAAAACCACAAAGTTGCGATTCAAGACTACAATGAAGCGATTCGCCTAAATCCGTTGGAGGCAACTGCCTATTACAGCCGAGGCATATCGAAAATGAAATTGGCTAATTACCGAGGAGGTCTTTCAGACTTTAATAAATCACTAGAATTGAATGCTGAGTACGCTCCAGGTTTAGCGGCACGAGGTGAAGCCAAATCAAAATTATTTGACTTCAAAGGAAGTATTGAGGACTTTGATAAAGCTATTGAATTAAGCCCAAAGCGTTCTGGTTATTTTTCTTTCCGCGCGTATGCAAAAATGCAATTATCGGAATACAATTTGGCATTAAAAGATTATGCTGAAGCCATCAAATTAAGTGCCGATAATGCTGATGATTATTACAATTCAGGATTTTGTAAAACGCATTTAGAAAATTTTCGGGGCGAAAATGGGGAGAAAGGTGCGCTAGAGGATTTTTCAAAAGCTATTGAAATGGACCCAATGAAAGTGGAAGCTTATTACGGACGCGCATTTGTAAAAGCAAAATTAGGTGACCAACGTGGCGCAATTGACGATTATAGTAAATCGGCCGATTTAGGAAATAATGAAAATACGAAAATTATATATGACGCAAAAATGACCAAAGTGCTTTTGGATGAATTACGTAACGGGGTACCTGACAAGTTGAAAATAGCATCATTTAGCACAGAACGTTCGGAAGTATACTTTAATCGGGGTGTCGCAAAAGCAAAATCTGGGGATGCCAAGCAAGCAATGGAAGATTATAACCGTGCGATTTCATTAAATCCAATCTTTGCTGAAGCTTACTATTTCAGAGGCGTAGCAAAATCATCTTTAGGGGATCAGCGCAATGCCATTCAAGATTGCTCCAATGCCATCAAGTTGAATCCGAAATATGCTGAGGCCTATTTTATACGAGGTATCATCAAGTTAGCGCTAGGTGATTCTTCTGGCTGTATGGACTTAAGTAAATCAGGTGAATTAGGATACAATCAAGCGTACCAAGTTATTCGGGACCACTGCAACTAATCAAACCGTAAGTGTTTAACTGATTCCCCTGAACTCGCTAGTTCAATTAATGAATCTATGCCAATCTGCAGATGAGATTCCACATAACTTGTGGTCACTTTTTTATCTGAAACCTCCGTCTTAACGCCATCAGGAGTCATGGGATTATCCGAAACTAATAACAAGGCTCCGTGTGGGATTTTATTAACAAATCCTACGGTAAAAATCGTCGCAGTCTCCATATCAATTCCCATCGCACGAATTTCAGACAAATAGGTTTTGAACGCTTCGTCATGCTCCCAAACACGGCGATTAGTAGTGTAAATCAAGCCTGTCCAATAATCTAACTCGTGTTTTTTTATCATCGAAGAAACAGCACGCTGCAAACGAAATGAAGGTAAGGCAGGCACTTCTTTTGGCATATATTCATCTGAAGTTCCCTCTCCACGAACGGCCGCAATAGGCAAAATCAAATCGCCCAAACTCAAATTCTTTTTTAATCCACCACACTTACCTAAAAATAAAACAGCTTTAGGACTGATGGCCGCTAAGATATCCATGACAGTAGCCGCCATGGGAGAACCCATCCCGAAATTGATTATTGTAATGTTATTTGCAGTAGCCGTTTGCATAGGCCGATCTTTTCCAAGAATCTCAACCTGATACTTCGCAGCAAACATATCTACGTAATTTTTGAAATTTGTCAATAATATATATTGGCCAAATGATTCAATCGGTGTACCCGTGTAACGTGGTAACCAATTTTCAACAATCTCTTCTTTCGTCTTCATAATTTGATTAGGTGTAATGTAAATAACGAACAAATAGCTTAATTTAGTCCTTTGTTTAGCTTAAAATCTATGCGCCCGTTGGCAGAACTGCAATTACTCTTTCCTGAATTTGAGTATAAATTAACGCAAAAGGATGGAAAGATTTTCATTTACGATGGGATTGCAAAAAAATATCGCGCGTTAACTCCGGAAGAGTGGGTTCGCCAACATTGCTTAAATTACCTAACGCGTTACCTAAACTACCCTTCATCAATCATTCAAATAGAACGAGGACATGAAATAGATCAAATGCAACGAAGAACTGATATTCAAGTATTTGACAAGCAGGGAAACGTATTTATGTTGATTGAATGCAAAGCACCCCATGTGGCATTATCAGCCCAGGTATTTCAGCAAATAAGTCAATATCAAAAGAAAAACGAAGCGAGATTTTTGGTATTAACCAACGGCCTTGAACATCAAATATTTGAAATAGACATTGAAAACGCAACAACAAATCAATTAACTGAATTTCCAATTTACCAATGAAAAAAATCAACTTACTTATTTTGGCTATAGTGGCAAGCTTATCAGTCACTTATGGACAGAAAAAATCAACTGATTCGAATCGACCTGCTTTGGTGGTAGGAATCGTCGTAGACCAAATGCGGTACGAATATTTGTACAAATACGCAGACCGCTATTCAAACAATGGGCTTAAACGCCTCATCCGCGAAGGAATGAATTGCCAAGATAATCACTATAACTACGCTCCTACCGTAACGGCTGCCGGGCATGCCAGTGTTTACACGGGGACAGTTCCAGCAGTTCATGGAATTGTAGGTAATGAATGGACGGACGTGGCATCGGGCAAAAAAGTATATTGCACAGATGATAGTACCGTTAGTACCGTAGGAACCACGGGCAAAACAGGCTTCATGTCGCCGAAAAATATGTGGACAAGTACAATTACGGATCAATTAAAATTAGCTCAAAACTTCAAGTCAAAAACCATTGCCATTGCCTTGAAAGACCGTGGGGCAATTTTGCCAGGAGGTCATTCAGCTGATGGCGCTTATTGGTATGACTCAAAAGAAGGCCGCTGGATCACATCAAGTTTTTACATGCAATCCCTACCTAGATGGGTGCAAGCATTTAACGCAGAACAACGCGCACTAAAATACACGAAGGCCGGTTGGAACACACTTTATCCTATCCAAACCTACACGCTCAGTGGTCCAGACGATTCTCCTTATGAGACAAAATTGGTAGGAGAAACTGCACCCGTGTTCCCACATACTTTACAAGGAGGGAATCCGTTGGAATTAATTCGCACAAGTCCGTATGGAAATACATTGACAAAAGATTTCGCGATCCAAGCGATGACGGAGGAGAAATTAGGTAAAAATGGAACCACCGACTTTTTAGCCGTAAGCTTTTCGTCAACAGATTATGTAGGACATAGTTATGGGCCTCAGTCAGTTGAATTGGAGGATACCTATTTGCGTTTAGACCAAGACATCGCTGAGATATTAACTTATTTGGACAAAAACTATGGTAAAGATCAAGTACTCGTATTCCTGACAGCAGATCATGCTGTGGCTGAAATCCCAGGTTATTTGAATAGTCATAATATGCCTGGTGGTGTTTTTGAACGTGTGAAAGCCATGGCTGATATCAAAAAAGCAACGCAGGAGGCATTTGGACAGGCTGACTTAATTATTGGTGAAGACAACTCCCAATTATACTTCAACAAGGCAGCATTAATCAAAATGAACATTGATCGGGCAAAACTAATTCAAGTAGTTAAACAGTCACTTAAGAAACAGGCTGGATTTCAAGAGTTAATCGACCTGCAAAATATTGATGGTTTGACCTTAAACAACTTGTATGCCGATTTAATAAGAAACGGATATAATCCAGATCGTAGTGGTGATGTGATGATTTTGTTGAAACCTCAATGGTTTATGGGCAGTAAAACAGGCACAACACATAGTACATTATATGCCTATGACACGCACGTTCCTCTCGTATTTTATGGCTGGAAAGTTAAGCCTAGTGAGGTAACTGAACGTACAAGTATCAGTGATATTTCGACAAGCTTAGCCAATTGGTTGCATTGCATGGAACCATCGGGAAGTATCGGTCGTATTATCCCTTTAAAAAAGTAGCCGACAAATCAATAAGTAGCATTAATTAAAGATATTTGGCTAAATTTGAAGTCAATTTTTGAACAAAATAAAGAATTCTCTATGAAAATTGCGGTTGTTGGCACTGGGTACGTAGGCCTCGTAACAGGAACCTGTTTTGCTGAAACAGGAAACTATGTAACATGCGTTGATATTAATGAAGCGAAGATCAAGCAAATGCAAAATGGGATTGTTCCTATCTACGAACCAGGCTTGGAAGATATGTTTCATCGGAATGTCAATGAAGGCCGACTAAATTTCACTACTTCCTTAGTGGATGGAATTGCGGGAGCCAAAGTTATTTTCTTAGCCTTGCCAACTCCCCCAGGGGAAGATGGTTCTGCCGACTTAAAATATATTTTACAAGTAGCGAATGATTTAGGTCCATTATTGACTGAATATACCATCATAATTGATAAAAGTACAGTTCCTGTGGGTACGTCTGAATTAGTCCATGCGGCGATTGCTAAAAACGCCCAAGTTAATTTTGATGTTGTATCAAACCCAGAATTTTTGCGTGAGGGAGTCGCAGTAGAAGACTTCATGAAACCTGACAGAGTGGTTATTGGAACAGAATCAGATCGTGCGAAAGATGTAATGACTAAATTATATGCGCCATTGGTTCGTCAAGGAAATCCAATCATCTTTATGGATGAACGCTCGGCGGAAATGACCAAATATGCAGCTAATGCGTTTTTGGCCACCAAGATTACCTTCATGAATGAGATTGCTAATCTATGTGAAAAAGTAGGTGCCAATGTCGATGATATTCGTCGGGGCATCGGAACAGACTCCCGTATCGGAAAGCGATTCTTATTTGCAGGTATTGGTTATGGCGGCTCTTGTTTTCCAAAAGACGTGCAAGCCTTAGCTAAAACATCCGAAGATAATGCCTATCAATTTCACATTTTGGATTCGGTGATGCGTGTCAATGAATTGCAAAAAACGAAATTGATGCCGTTGATTGAAAGTCACTTTAACAATGATTTGGCTGGAAAAACGATTGGAATATGGGGCTTAGCTTTTAAACCTTATACAGATGATATTCGTGAGGCACCTGCCTTGTATAACATTGAGGCATTGTTGGCCCTAGGTTGTAAAGTACGTGTTTATGACCCGGAGGCGATGAAAAATGTCAAAGAATTACTGGGTGATGTCGTTGAATATGCTAAGAATCCATACGATGCCATTGAGGGAGCAGATGCCTTATTAATCGTAACAGAATGGCCACAATTCAGAACACCTGATTTTGATCGCATGGATAGTTTATTGAAAAATAAAGTCATTTTCGACGGACGTAATTTATATGAATTACCCCAAATGCAAGAGTTAGGCTACACCTATTATTCAGTAGGCCGCAAATTTGTTAAATAACTTATGAAACGAATATTAATTACCGGAGGAGCTGGATTTTTGGGATCGCATTTATGTGATCGATTTATCAAAGAGGGTTATCATGTCATTGCGATGGATAATTTGATTACGGGTGATTTGAAGAATATTGAACATTTGTTCAAATTAGAACATTTTGAATTTTACCACCATGATGTTTCTAAGTTCATTCACGTTCCTGGAGATTTAGATTACATTCTACACTTTGCCTCTCCAGCATCACCGATTGACTATTTAAAGATCCCTATTCAGACCCTAAAAGTGGGCTCTTTAGGTATTCATAATTGCCTAGGATTAGCACGTGTAAAAAATGCTCGCGTATTAATCGCGTCCACTTCTGAAGTATACGGAGATCCAACGGTCCATCCGCAACCGGAAGAATATTGGGGAAATGTGAACCCTGTGGGTCCGCGCGGTGTATACGACGAAGCCAAACGCTTTCAAGAGGCGATGACAATGGCTTATAATACCTATCACGGGCTAGAAACGCGCATCGTGCGAATTTTTAATACCTATGGACCACGTATGCGTCTGAATGATGGCCGTGTATTACCAGCATTTATTGGCCAAGCCTTGCGAGGCGAAGATTTAACGATGTTTGGTGATGGTTCACAAACGCGTGCATTCTGTTATGTAGATGATTTAGTGGAAGGTATTTACCGGTTGTTATTAAGCGATTATGCCCAACCAGTGAACATTGGTAATCCAGATGAAATTACCATCAAGGAATTTGGTGAGGAGATTATCAAATTAACAGGAACGAGTCAGAAGTTGATTTCACTTCCATTGCCCACCGACGATCCGAAACAACGCAAACCAGACATTACTAAGGCGAAAGCTTTATTGGGTTGGGAACCTAAAGTAACGCGTGCGGAGGGTTTGAAAATTACCTACGAATACTTTAAGTCATTAAGTCCTGAGGATTTACATCGCATGGCACATCATAAAGAGTTTTAATTGAAACCGGGTAAAACCGTTTTTTTTTATGCCTTTTGTCGAGACGCGAAGTATCGCGTTCTAAATAGGTTTTAGGAATCGGCGTGAAAACAACTCAAACTTTGGCAATCCTTGAAGGTTTGCCAAAGAAACATACACGAAGTATCGCGTTCTAAATAGGTTTTAGGAATCGGCGTGAAAACGCCTCAAACTTTGGCAAAGCTTTTAAGCTTTGCCAAAGAAACATACGCGAAGTATCGCGTTCTAAATAGGTTTTAGGAATCGGCGTGAAAACGCCTCAAACTTTGGCAATCCTTGTAGGTTTGCCAAAGAAACATACACGAAGTATCGCGTTCTAAATAGGTTTTAGGAATCGGCGTGAAAACGCCTCAAACTTTGGCAAAGCGTTTAAGCTTTGCCAAAGAAACATACGCGAAGTATCGCGTTCTAAATAGGTTTTAGGAATCGGCGTGAAAACGCCTCAAACTTTGGCAAAGCTTTTAAGCTTTGCCAAAGAAGAACAAAACAAAAAAGGCTGCTCTTTCGAGCAGCCTTTTTACTTCGGATTAGCAGTACCTTAGTTGAAGATATAACGGATACCGAATTGTGCTTGCCAGCGAGAACCAAGTCCGAAAGAACGTTGGAATGATTCTGTTAATGGCGTAGTACCTGAACGGAAAGGGAATGTGAACACTGGTTTACCAGTTGCGGCATCATTTGTTACATAGTTCAATAAACCGGCGCGCAAAGGCGATTGATTTAATCCCCACTGTGGAGACACATAATTACCGAAGTTAAATACATCCAATGTTAACTGTAACGTATTTTTCTTACCTCCTACATTAATGTAGAAATCTTGGATCACCTTAAAGTCAAAGTTGGCAGACCAAGGTAACTCAGCACCATTACGCTCAGCATACTGACCACGATGAGCAGACAGATACTTATCTTGTGATATATACTTGTCTAAATCAGCCCACTGCTGACCAGCTGTATACGTACCTAAGTCACGTAACATAATTTCAGATTGACTACGAGGAATAAAAATTAAATCATTAGCAAATTGACCATCTCCATTCATATCTCCTGAGTACGTATATGAAAAACGACCTGCCGGGGCTACTGAATACGTGAAACCAAATGTCGTTGACGCTTTTTCATTCAAGTAATTCAAACGGTATGAACCATACGCATTGATACGATGTGCTTGCATGTAAGAAGAATATGAAGCAACGTTCTCATTAGGATCACCAGAAACAACACGGTCTCTCCATTGAGATTGCGCAATTGAACCACCGTCATTTACAGAACGTGAGTCCGAATTCGTGTAAGCTAATGATGCAAATAATCCATTTTCGAATGCTTTTGAAATCGATGCCGTAATAGCGTAAGAATAACCTAGGTTCGTATTCTTAATAACAATTGCATCAGAGATATTCGGTGCGGCTGATGAATTACCAGTAGCTGGCGCATTCACACCTCTTACATTACCATAAATTTGGTTAATACGTGTGTTCGTAGGAATACCTGCCGCTGAAGCTGTATAGAAAATGGTACGGTTATCTCGACCTACCGCTTTAACAACTGAGTTTGGCATGTTAACATTTTCTAAGTAAACAGCATTCAAATCTTTCGTGTAGATACCTTCTAAAGAAACAATCCAACCATCGCCAAATTGTTTATCAGCTGCTAAATTCGCGCGGAAAATTTGAGGGAATTTGAAGTTTGGATCAGTCACTGCTAAGTTATAAGAAACTGGGTTAACAGTGGCAGAAACAGTTGGACGATACGTATTTACATCTGCATTAAATGGACGATTTGTTGGGTTATTTAAAGTTTCTGAACTAAACAAAACACCATTGTTTGACAACTGATTTGATAACCACACGTATGGAACACGTCCTGAGAATATGCCTAAACCACCACGAATTTGAGTTGTCTTGTCATCCTTTACATCCCAGTTAAATCCGAAACGTGGGGACCACAAAATTCTTGTTTCAGGGAATGTATTTGTAGACAACTTAACTCCATCACGGAAAGTCAAATTTGGTACAAAATTGTTCGTATATTTTGGCTCGTCAAATGATGGGAACGATGTAGCATCACCACGTAGACCAAACGTCAATTTCAAACCTTTAGCAGCTGTAACCTCATCTTGACCATAAAAAGAGAATGTACTTCCTTTCATCTCAGCAAAAGGAAACTCTGCGTAGTTAGATGAATTTTGTGTAAAGCGAACTGCATTAGAAACACCATTCGTAGCTGAAGCTATGAAATCATTAATTGATCTGAATTGGTAACCACCAAAGTAGTTAGGCGCAAAACCATTCAAGAATGAGTTGGCCTCATATGCAACACCCAACGTATACACATGCTTTCCTTTATAAATTGTTAAGTTATCCGACATTTGGAAAACATCCGTATCTAACCGGTTATTTGCTGAGAAAGGCTCATAACCAAATGAAGTTAACTCATTTAAGTTATTGTTTCCAATGTCAACCATTGGGAATGGTGTGTTATTCACAGGTGATTGACGGAAGTCACGCATCGCTGTATAACCAATCGTAAAGTTGTTCGAAATAGAATTCGAGAATGTCGAGTTCAATTCAGCAATGTATGAATCTAAGTTATTATTGATTCGATACATAGAGCCTTGGAAAGGCAATACATTGACCGATGGAGAACGTCCTCCTGACAAAGCTCCGGAATTGGATGGAGAAATATCGGCAAATGAACGTAAGTAATTATATTTGAAGTTAAACTTGTGCTTATCAGAGATGTTCCAATCTAGACGCAAATTCGCTTTTTGAGAATACTTTTCTTTGTTGTAATTCTCGTAAGCACCTGGATCGTAATTGTATTTTGACAATAAGAAAGACTTCAAACGATCTAAATCTTCCGCTTTGGCAATAGATCTATTTGGCTCAGTTCCTGTACGTGTTGCCACAAAGTTTGATCCTGGCTCCGTAGTTGCCTCTTGCTCAAATGACGCGAAAACAAATAATTTGTTTTTAACAAGTGCACCACCAATACGCGCTCCGTATTGACCACGGTTAAATTTACCATATTGATTAGTCGCATCACCAATTTTGTTTCCTACTAAGCCCTCATTTGTTCCAAAATAGTATCCAGAACCTGTCCATTCATTTGTACCTGACTTAGTAACAACGTTGATGTTAGCACCTGTAGCCATACCCTGACGAACGTCATAAGGAGCAATAATTACTTGGAACTGATCAATCGCATCTATTGAGATTGGTGAAGCTCCTGTTTGTCCACCAATCGTAGATGACAAGGCAAACGTATTATTAAAAAATGCACCATCAACTGTAATGTTGTTGTACAACGCATTACGTCCTGCAAAACTCAAGCCATTCGCACGTGGATCTAAACGCGCAAAATCACCTAATGAACGATTTAAAGTAGGTAATGTAGTAATTGAAGAATTTGAAACGGTTGTTGCCGCACCCGTACGTCCTGAGTTAATCACCGAACTACGCGAAGCTACAACCTTAACTTCTTCTAACTGAGATTGACTAACTTCCAATTTGAAGTTTTGACGCAATTCAGATGCTAGTGTCAATACAATTCCAGATTGAACTGCCTCTTTGTAACCAACAAATGAAACGGTAACCTTGTATGGACCACCCACACGCATGTTAACAATATTGTAACGACCATCTGCACGTGTAGACGCACCGTAACGTGAACCCGTAGGCTCATGAATAGCAATCACCGTTGCACCTGGTAGGCCTTCGCCTTTTTCGTCAACGACACTTCCCGACAGAGCGGAAGTAGTAGAACCTTGAGCAAATAACTGCCCGATAGGAAGTATCATTACTAGCGCAAATAACGCTCCAAATAATACTGAATGAGTAATAAACCTTTTGTGCATAAATTTGAAATTTAGTTATAAATGAAATGGGAGATTCTTAACACAAAATAAACCTAAAAAATCAAATACTCCAAAAAGACTACAAAAGACTTTTCTCATAATTTATTGATTTATAGCACAAAAGCCATAAATAATGTACTATATCAAATGTTTGAAACGCAGTTTAGTCCTAAAACCGTTTAAAATTTAACAGAAACTTAATTTTTAATTATTTAAAGAATAATTTTGCAGCAGAAATTTTCCTATGCAAACGAACGAAGTACCCATCAAGTTGACATCTTATTCCCACGGCGCAGGCTGCGGATGTAAAATATCACCCCAAATCTTAAATCAAATCCTTCAATCGGACACGCCTAAAAAACACTACCCCCTTCTATTAGTTGGCAATGAAAGTCGCGACGACGCCGCTGTTTTCGATTGGGAAAACGGTGAGGCCGTCATTTCCACCACCGATTTCTTTATGCCCATTGTCGACAATCCATTCGACTTCGGAAAAATTGCAGCCACAAACGCCATTTCAGACATATATGCGATGGGCGGCAAACCGCTCATGGCCATCGCAATTTTAGGTTGGCCCATCGATAAAATTGCCCCCGAAATTGCCAGACAAGTATTAGAAGGTGGTCGCGCCGCATGTGCGGAGGCCGGCATTCCACTCGCTGGCGGGCATTCCATTGACTCCCCAGAGCCGATTTTCGGATTAGCCGTAACCGGGAAAGTCAAAAAAGAAAATCTGAAGCAAAACGATCAAGCTTCCGCCAACGCACTCCTGTACTTAACTAAACCTTTAGGTGTAGGTATTTTAACCACTGCCCAAAAAAGAGGCATCGTTTCAGACGCCGACCTGGCCACAGCCGTTAAACAAATGAGTACGCTTAATTCCTTTGGGGCGAAAATAGCTCCTTTAGATTATGTAGAATCACTCACCGACGTGACCGGATTTGGTCTCATGGGCCATTTAATCGAAATGTGTGATGGCTCAGGTGTCAGCGCCGAATTGTTCTTCGACCAAATACCAACCCTCAATAATCTAAACCATTACTTGGACCAAAAATGTTTTCCTGGCGGTACAAGTCGCAATTGGGCAAGCTATGGACACCGAATACAGGAAGACATTACAGAAACCCAACGACTCATCGGGGCTGATCCGCAAACCTCGGGTGGTTTATTAATCGCCGTTTCCAAATCACAGAAAGATGCATTCGAAACATTTGCGAAAGCAGCAGGCTTTGATTTGAAGCCAATAGGTCAAACAATTCCCAAAAAAGAAAAAGCGATCTACCTGAAATAATGGAACTATATTATAGAAAAGTAGGAGAACAAGGACCAGCCATGATTATTTTACATGGTATTTTTGGTAGCTCCGACAACTGGTTGGGCATCGCAAAGGTTTTTGCAAACACCCATCAAGTCTATTTAGTAGACCAACGAAACCACGGACAATCACCTTGGTCCGACGAGTTCGACTATCAAGTGATGTCAGAGGACCTAAAAGAATTCATCGACACGCATCAATTGACCAATCCGATCATCATTGGACACTCCATGGGTGGGAAAGTAGTTATGCAATTTGCCTTGAACTACCCGACACTTTCTGACAAGTTTATCATTGTGGACATAGCCCCGAAATTCTATCCAGTCCATCATACATCAATTTTGTCAGGATTAAATAGCATTGACCTAAAAACGATCGCCTCACGAACCGAAGCAAATGAACACCTCAAGCGTTTCGAGGAACAAGAAGGCATTCGACAATTTTTATTAAAGAACCTATACCGGAAAAACGATGCGGAATTCGCCTGGCGAATCAACCTAGCCGTCATCACCAAAAACATTGATGTAATCGGCCATGAATTATGGGTCAAAATCCCCTGCCAGACACCTATACATTTTATAAAAGGAGCAAATTCACATTACATCCAACCAGAAGACGAACGCTTCATTTCCGAAATCTTCCCCAATTTTGAATTACACACAATTGCAAATGCGGGACATTGGGTGCAGGCCGACCAGCCTGAAGCGTTTATTCAAGTTATTCAGTCGATCCTATGAAACTGATACTCATCCCCTGCCCCATTGCAGAAAATACCGCGTCAACTTCCTTAGCGCCGGAGGTGGCAGCGCATATCGCGCAATGCCAACATTTTCTTGTTGAGAATATCCGGACAGCGCGCAGATTTATTTCTGAACTCAAAATGGGTATCACGATCGATTCGTTGACATTTGAAATTCTAGACAAAGACACCCAGAAAAAATCAATCTTAGATTTCTTTCAAAAACATCAAAACGAATCCTACATCGGTGTTATCTCCGAGGCAGGTTGCCCAGGTGTCGCAGATCCAGGAGCCCTAGCCGTAGGAATCGCTCAAGAAATGGGCATTGAAGTTGTTCCACTCGTGGGACCCTCTTCTATCCTACTCGCACTCATGGGATCTGGTTTTTCAGGCCAAAAATTTACCTTTCATGGCTACCTCCCCATCGAGAAACCTGCCCGTATTAAGCGCATGGAACAATTAGTTCAGCTAACCGAAAAAACGGGGGAAACACACATGTTCATCGAGACTCCCTATCGTAACAATGGATTATTAGAGGATATGATCCTACATCTTCCCGGAAATACGATGGTAGCCATCGGCGCTAATCTGCAAGGAGAAGGTGGTTTCATCCAAACAAAAACACTGAAAAACTGGTCGGTACAAAAACCTGAACTGCACAAAATACCCTGCATTTTCCTTTTTGGCCAAACCAATAATTAATCCGAAATTTGTCCCTCTATGTTACAACTCGAAGTCTTCACATTCAATCCCTTTCAAGAAAACACCTACTTACTGTGGGATGATGCCGGAAATGGACTTGTTTTCGACCCGGGCTGTTATGAATTTGAGGAACGTAAAAAAATCAAGGACTTTATCGCAGCAAAAGGTATTCAAATGAAATACATTTTGAACACCCATGCGCACATTGACCACGTTTTAGGTGTATCCTTTTTCCAAACCGAATACAAAATCCCTTTTTGTCTACATCTCAAGGACAAACCCTTACTTGATGACGCTGGCAATCGCGCTGAAGTCTACGGATTCCCGCATTATCAGGCTGCAAACGTCGATAAATGGATTAGCGAAACAGAGCGTATTCAAATTGGGGAATTTGACATACAAATTTTATTTGTACCCGGTCATGCACCCGGACACGTGGCTTTTTATTTAGAAAAGCAAGGCTGGGTAATCGGTGGAGACGTACTTTTCAAACGGAGTGTGGGTAGGACAGATTTTCCGTTGTGTAATCATGCCGACTTAATGCATAGCATTCAAACGCAATTATATACATTGCCTGGAGAGACGATTGTTTATCCAGGACATGGGCCTAAAACGTCTATTGCAGAGGAAAAACAACATAATCCCTTTGTAAAAGCATGAAAAAAGAAATACCAAATTTATTTACATTGGCTAACCTGCTTGCGGGCTGTTTGGGTATTTACTTTGTCATGCAGGGTAATTTACTTTGGGCTTCCTATTGCATTCTCATTTCGCTTGTTTGTGATTTCTTAGATGGATTCTTAGCTCGATTACTCCATGCCTATTCGGAATTGGGGAAGCAATTAGATTCCCTAGCCGACATGGTTTCTTTTGGTGTTTTACCAAGCTTCATCCTTTTCACGCTCGTTGAACAAAGTTGTGGTACACAATGCACCGTGGGTATATTCGGGTTCTACAAACCATTTATGGTTTTTTCCCTGGCGTTAATGTCAGCCTACCGACTCGCAAAATTCAACATAGATACCCGCCAAAGCGATCAGTTCATCGGGGTACCCACTCCTGCAAATGGGCTATTAGTGGCATCCTTGCCGTTAATTCTACATTTTCAACCAGAATTTAGCCCCTATATTCTTCATTTCAAAGGTTTACTGATTTACAGCATAATCATGAGTTATTTATTAGTCGCTGAATTTCCGTTGATGGCCTTTAAATTTAAATCTTGGGGATGGGCAGCAAACCAAATGCGCTACTTATTCCTAATTTATTGTGTTGCTATATTGCTATTGCTTAAATTTGCAGCTTTCCCAATCTTAGTAATTTCCTATATCGCCTTATCCTTATTACAATCGTTACTTAATACCAAACAAAAATGAAATTTATCGCAGAAATCAATGTAATGCCTCAAAAAGAAATTCTTGACCCACAAGGAAAAGCAGTTCGCATTGGCTTACAAAATTTAAATATCACACAGGTTTCTGATGTGCGTATTGGAAAGCATATCACCTTACAACTAGAAGCGGCCACCGAAGCCACGGCGCATGAAATTGTAACCGAAGCTTGCAAGAAATTATTGGCCAACTTGATCATGGAGGAATTCGAATTCACCCTGAAAGCCATATAAATTAAAATTGGCCTGTATGCAACATCACTAGCGTGCAGGCCTCTTCTACTTCCATCCCCTCCGCAGCAAGCTGCTTCATTAAGTCTGGGTTTTCTGTACCTGGATTAAATATTACCCGTTTAGGCTGAAGACGCATTACATATGCCAAAAGATCCGTCTGATTTTGAGGCCCTACATACAATGTAACCGTGTGAATATCAACCAAGTCCGGTTGGCCCACCTGTATGTCAATTCCCCCAATTTCGCCAGGTTTGTATGCTACCAAAATCACTTCATACCCTTTCGAAAGCAATAATTCCGTAGCAATAAAAGCATATCGAGCTGGATTTGTGGAAGCACCATAGACTAAAACGCGCATCGTAAATTATCAGTTTTGTGATGCAATATTAGTACAAAAAGAAACGTTTTATAGATTTAAAAGACGTAATTACAGCACAACCACTAATTAAAGTCATGCATTCAACTCCTACATCTTGGATTGAACAATGGAAACGTATTCAATCCACTGATTGGCCAAAAGAAATTCATATTGAAATTTCTAATTTTGGCCGAATAAAAAGTTTCAAAACAAATTCGCTCGGAAAAATCATTCGAGGCTCTAGCATCCAGAATTACAACTCATTGAATATTCGCTATCAAGGTAGTTCGATTAATCGCTATGTCCATAAACTCGTAGCTGAGCTTTTCCTTCCAAACCAAGATACCCATGCGATTTATGTAATTCACCGAGATTTCGATAAACAAAACAACCGAGTTGAAAATTTAGCTTGGGTCACACGCGATACGTTGACAGCACATAATGCACACAATCCGGCTATTCTGATGAAGAAAAGGCCTGCACGCACGAAGAATTACAAGTTAAATGTTGCGAAAGTTTTGCTCATCAAACAGATGCTCCAAACAGGCAAAAACCGTATAAAAATGATTGCAAAGCAATTTGGTGTTACTTCAACGCAGGTTAACCGGATTAAAAATGGTTCTAACTGGAAACAAGTACACTTAAAATAATTGAGAAGCAATTGCCTTTACACTATCTGATTTACTCATGGTGTAAAAATGCAAAGCGGGAACGCCAGCCTTGATTAATTCCTTTCCTTGCTCTACTGCCCAGTCTATCCCAACTTGCTTTATAGCTGCGTTGTTGGTACATTTTTCCACTTCTTTCACCAATATCTCAGGAATCTCCAGGTGAAATATTTCAGGCAGAATCTCTAATTGACGGGCAGTTGCTAATGGTTTCAATCCCGGAATAATGGGCACCTGAATATCCATGGCTCGACATTTTGCCACAAAATCAAAATAATGTTGATTGTTAAAAAACATTTGGGTGACAATATAATCGGCACCCGCATCTACTTTTTGTTTTAAATAGCGTAAGTCCTCATCCAAGGAAGTCGCCTCAAAATGCATTTCCGGATAAGCTGCAACCCCCACACAAAAATTAGTTGGCAAAGATTCTGTCTCTTCATGCAGTAAAATACCTTGATTCATCGCGTGGACTTGAGCCACTAATTCATTCGCATACGCATGACCACCGGGCTTTGGAACAAATCGATCCTCGCCTTTTTCTTGGTCTCCACGCAATATAAGTGCATTCTCAATTCCTAAATAATGTAAATCAATCAAGAAATCTTCTGTCTCTTCCTTCGTAAATCCACCACAAATAACATGGGGAACCGCCTCTGTTTTAAAACGCTGCATGATAGCGGCACAAATACCTAAGGTACCTGGACGCTTACGAATTGGAATGCGTTTTAGTTCACCATCCACCAACTTCTCAACATACTCCTCGCGGTGATAGGTTACTTCAATAAACGGCGGATTAAACTCCATCAGGGGTTCAATGTGGGAAACCAATTCTCCTAAATGCTGTCCCTTCATTGGAGGAATAATCTCAATCGAGAACAAAGTCTTGCCTTTTGCCGACTCTAAATACTGTGTAATCTTCGTCATAGCCTACGCATCATATGTTAAAACAGGACTCAACCAACGCTCAATCTCTTCTAGTGCCATGCCTTTCCGAGCTGCATAATCCACAACTTGGTCTTTGGCAATTTTACCTAAACCAAAATACGTACTTTCTTCGTGCGCGAAATAAAATCCAGAAACTGCCGATGCCGGATACATCGCGTAACTTTCTGTTAATTGAATGCCTATCTGCTTCTCAGCATCCAATAATTCAAACAGACGTTTCTTTTCCGTATGATCAGGACAAGCAGGATATCCTGGCGCAGGACGAATACCTTGGTATTTTTCCATAATTAACTCTTCATTACTCATGGACTCATCAGCCGCATATCCCCAGTATTCCCGACGTACCCGCTCATGCATTAACTCAGCAAACGCTTCCGCCAAACGATCCGCTAATGCCTTAACCATGATGGAGTTATAATCATCATGCTCCGCCTCATATTTCGCTAATAATGCTTCAATTCCAATACCTGTTGTCACCGCAAACGCACCCACATAATCCGTTTCTCCCGTCGATAATGGAGCAACAAAATCACTTAGGCAACGATTAGGTAAAGAGGCCGACTTCTGGCCTTGTTGGCGCAAATGATGCAACCAAGCCGTCGAATCCGAAGTCTCATCTTTACGCTGAATGTTAAACGACGTATGTGCATGCACTCCATGTTTTTCACAGGGTACTTCTTGCACCTTTTCTTCAAAATCATGTAAAATTATATCGTCACCCAAGGAATTCGCAGGAAAAAACCCAAGCGCAGCTTTAGCCGTCAATAACTTTTGGTCTATGATTTCTTGTAGTAAGGTTTGGGCATCATTAAATAATTTACGCGCTTCCACGCCAACCGTCTCATTATCAAAAATACGCGGGTATTTCCCAGACAATTGCCACGTGGAGAAGAATGGTGTCCAATCAATGTATTTCGCGATTTCAGCCAAGGAATAATCTTGGAAGTATTTCACACCCAAAAATGATGGCTGATTTGCTTTAAATCCTGTCCAATCGATGCCGGATGGCTTTTGACGCGCCTGCGCAATTGATAAATAATTTTTCTCTTGTTGGCGCGCCGCATGCGACACCCGCAACTCCGCATATTCTTTTTTAATATCCGTAAAAATCTCTTGGGCTGTCAACTCACTTTGAAGCAAACGTCCCGCCACAGGTACAGACCGCGAAGCATCTAATACGTGAATCACGGGTCCACTGTAATGTGGATCAATTTTAACCGCCGTATGGATCCGTGAAGTAGTAGCTCCACCAATTAACAAAGGTATGGTAAATCCAAGGCGTTCCATCTCCTTCGCCACATACACCATCTCATCTAAAGAAGGTGTAATCAGACCTGAAAGACCAATTATATCAACTTGATGTTCTTTGGCAGCTGCTAAAATCTTTTCGCAGGATACCATCACGCCAATGTCGATTACTTCGTAATTATTACAAGCTAAGACAACACCAACAATATTTTTACCGATGTCATGGACGTCGCCTTTTACGGTAGCCATTAATATTTTACCAGCGGATGAACTTTCGCCTCCTTGTTTTTCAGCTTCGATGAAAGGTAATAAATAAGCAACGGCCTTTTTCATGACGCGTGCCGACTTCACCACTTGGGGTAAAAACATTTTTCCTTCGCCGAACAAATCACCGACCACATTCATGCCATCCATCAAAGGACCCTCGATTACTTGGATAGGCCGCTCAACCAATTGGCGCGCTTCCTCCACATCCTCATCAATAAATTCCGTCAAACCTCTAATCAATGCATGCTCAAGTCGCTTACTAACAGGTAATTGGCGCCATGCATCATCTACCACAGCTTCCTTCCCAACTGACTTAACTGTCTCAGCGAAATGAACTAGTTTCTCGGTAGCTTCGGCGTTACGATTTAACAAAACATCCTCGCACAAATCACGTAAAGATGGTTCAATTTGATCATAAACGCCTAATTGACTCGCATTTACAATCCCCATATCCATACCCGCCTTAATCGCATGGTATAAGAAAACGGTGTGCATCGCTTCGCGAACAGGTTCATTTCCGCGGAAAGAAAAAGAAATATTAGACACCCCACCCGATACTTTGGCGTGAGGTAAATTTGCTTTAATCCACTTAGTAGCCTTGATAAAATCATTTGCATAATTATTATGCTCATCAATTCCAGTAGCAACCGTTAAAATATTCGGATCAAAAATAATGTCTTGCGCAGGGAATTTGACAACATCAACCAAAATACGGTAGGCACGTGTACAAATCTCAATCCGTCGCTCGTACGAATCCGCTTGACCATCTTCGTCAAACGCCATAATCACGACAGATGCGCCATATTGCTTAACCTTATTCGCTAATTCAATAAATCGCTCTTCTCCTTCTTTCAGGGAAATCGAGTTAACAACTGACTTACCCTGCACGCATTTCAAACCAGCTTCAATCACCTCCCACTTAGAAGAATCAATCATGATCGGTAAACGCGCGATATCGGGTTCAGCCATTAATAAATTCAAAAACTGTGGCATCATTTTGACGCCATCGATCATCCCCTCATCCATGTTGATGTCCAAAATCTGAGCACCACCATCTACTTGTTCACGCGCCACGGCAATCGCTTCCTCAAAATTTTCTTCTCGAATTAAACGGGCAAATTTCTTAGAACCAGTCACGTTGCACCGTTCACCGATATTGACAAAGATAGTTGGCTCAAAAATTTCCAAAGGCTCCAAACCAGATAGCTTCTGATTTTTCGTATTGTCGGGAATAACATGGGGCTTATATTTAGCAGCTATTTCAGCAATTGCTTGAATATGGGCAGGCGTCGTTCCGCAACAACCTCCAATAATATTAACAAAACCATGTTGCATGAAATCCTCAATGACCTCCGCCATTTCCTCTGGCGATTCATCATATTCTCCCATCTCATTCGGCAAACCTGCATTCGGGTGAGCCGATACAAAAAATGGGGATTTATCGTTTAGCGTTTTGATGTAAGGTCGCATCAAATCTGCCCCTAATGCGCAATTTAAGCCCACGGATAAAAGTGGCATGTGTGAAATTGAGGTTAAAAATGCCTCTGTCGTTTGACCTGAAAGCGTGCGTCCCGAAGCATCCGTAATCGTCCCAGAGACCATGACGGGCAAATAGGGTTTGGACGGATTTGCCTTGAAATAGTGATCAATCGCGAAAAGTGCTGCCTTCGCATTTAGTGTATCAAAGACGGTTTCTACCAATAATAAATCAGCACCACCGTCCACTAAACCACGTACTTGTTCTGTATAAGCTTCAACCAATTCATCAAAAGTAACGGCTCGAAACCCGGGATCGTTAACGTCCGGAGATAATGAAAGTGTCCGATTCGTCGGTCCGATTGAACCTGCGACATAACGTGGTTTTGCGGGATTTTGCGCTGTAAATTCATCCGCGGCTTCCCGCGCAATGCGTGCAGATTCAAAGTTTAATTCATACACCAATTCCTCCATGTGGTAATCGGCCATCGCAATGGAGGTACCCGAAAAGGTATTTGTTTCCGCGATATCCGCTCCTGCCGCAAAATATTTGGTATGTATTTCTTTGATTACATCTGGACGTGTGAGTGTCAAAAGGTCATTATTACCCTTTACCTCATGTGGAAAATCTTTGAATCGATCGCCACGATAATCAGCATCCGATAATTTGTATTCTTGAATCAAGGAACCCATTGCGCCGTCCAACACAAGAATCCGGTTGCGCAATTGTTCGTAAATAGATGGCTTCTGCATATGAGTGCAAAGATACCAAAATCAGAGGAATTGAAGCAAGAATTAAGCGCCTAGAAAGCCCATTTTTTTGATTTTTTCCAAATCTGCAGGACTATCAATCCCAATCGTTTCATATTCGGTTTGAATGGTCTGGATGACATAGCCTTTTTCTAGCCAACGTAATTGCTCTAAAGACTCCGCTAATTCTAGCGCTGAGGGCTTTAAAAGACTTAATTCACGCAATGTGTCAGCGCGATAGGCATATAAACCGATGTGCTTATAAAAGGGGTGATGGGCCAACCAATCTTCTTGCGCCACCCCGCGTAAAAACGGAATTGTTTGACGTGAAAAATATAAGGCATGACCTAACTCATTGATAACAACCTTAGGGGTATTGATTGAAAATAGGGTGTTTTCGTCCTCCACACGCTTAATTAAGGTCAAAATAGGCGCATTTGTGGCAAACCCAGCGGCCAATTCCGTAAGTTGGGCCGGCTCAATAAAAGGCTCATCCCCTTGAATATTAACAACATAATCAACAGGCTCCCCCAATTTCTCCATGACCTCAGCACAGCGATCCGTACCTGAAACATGATCCTCTCGCGTCATACATACTTCTGCCCCAAAAGCTAAGGCGGCTTGTTGGACCCGCACGTCGTCCGTCGCAATAATAATGCGATGCCAACCAATCACTGCGGATACGCGCTCAAATGTTCGCTCTATCATCGATTTACCTCCAATATCCACTAGAGGTTTACCCGGAAAGCGCGTAGATGCGTAACGGGCGGGAATCACGGCAATAACTTTTTTACCTTGCATCATGAGAATAGAAGCGGTTATGCTAAAATTTTCACCAAATTTGCACATAATTTGCGGGGAATCCGTGGGACAAAGGTGGAAAAAATACACACGCATACTTTTTCAGGAAATATATGGAGCACCGGATACTACGGTGATGCCCAGCATCCTAAATGCTGGATTGAGACACGTGTTAATGAAACCTGCCAGTGGCATGAGGTAGATTTGATAGACTTTAGTACCCGCGAAATTCCATTTCCGGCGGAGGCCAACAAACCAAAAAGTTGGCTCACGGGCATTCAAAACATGGCTGTTTTCCTTTGTTTACATACGGGAAAAAATCCAGGAATTGAGGCAATTGAAGGATATGATTTAGCAACAGGCAGAAATGTCTATCGGGTTGAATTGACAAATTGGATCGCATTGGAGGGAATCTATTTACGCACCCAAAAGGGAGATATAAACTTGCAAACGGGGATTTATGAGACACAGAAATCAATAAAATGGCAAGGCGTTTCATTTGAATCTCCCCAGCATTTTGAGGAAAGTCAGCCGGGATTAGAGGCTTTTCAAAAGCTATTTGAGCAAAAATTTGGAGAAACGATTGCAAAAGGATTGGATTACTGGGAAGGTTCTGATAAGCTAATTTTTTCTTATTACCTTTACGCGCAGGGCTGGAAAAATCGATTGCGCATTTGCACGTTTGATTTCCAGACACTCCATGAAGAAACGCTAGCAGAAGGAGAAAAAATTGGCTTTCAAACGTTTCAAATCGTTAACGGACATTTGGTATACATACGAGATAAACATGAATTAGTGATCTATGCGGACATTTAAACTAATCTTTTTACTGGTTTTTGGATTCACACTTGCTACAAAGGCCACGTCACTTGACTCTTTAGGACTTAAAAAGGAAAGTAACAAAACGTACATCGTCTACAAAGTAGGATCCAAGCAGACATTGTTTTCTATATTAAAGAAATACAACCTTTCTTTAGCTGAGTTTAAGCAAGTAAATCCAGAAATTAGTATTCCAGTAAATTCGGGTGAAATTGTCTTTATCCCGGTCCATTATCTGGACGAGAGTACAAACACGCTTCTTTCTGTGGCTAAGCCAATTGAAAAAGTATCATTAGAAAAACCGAGCAACGCATCGGGCTTGCACATCGTTGCCGCAAAACAAAGTTTATTAACCGTTGCAAATCTCTACAAAGTCACGATGGCAGAATTGCGCAAATGGAATAACTTGACGACGGATGTATTAAAAGAAGGCCAACGCCTTCAAATCTCTGGACCTACAGCGGTGGATAAATCCACTTTAATGCCAAGCAAAACACCAGAAGCTGTCAATACCGAAGCTGATATTAGCAATAATGATGGCTTGCGAAAAACCATTGAAACGGGAATTGCCGAATTAATTGACGTACCAGACAATTCAGGTAAATACTTAGCCTTACATAAATCTGCTCCAATCGGCACATTAGTACTTGTTAAAAATTTAGCCAACAATCAGAGTATTTGGGTAAAGGTAATTGGTCGTTTACCGAGTTCAGATAATAAATTAATCATCAAATTATCTCCGAAAGCATTTGAACGATTAAATGCGATTGACAAACGTATCCGCACTGAAATCAGTTATTTAGTTCAATAATGGCCAAACGAAAAAGACCTATAACAGCTGGTAAGGTAGCATTCGAGATCCTATTTATTCTCTCCTACCCGTTTATTGCTGCATTTTCTGCAACCATAACTGTCTTTGTTTGGATACTTTCCTTACCCTCAAGGTTACTTGCATTTTTCGGCAATAAATAAGCGCCATGGAGCAGCATATCCAAAACCTCTTGGATTCCAAATATGCATTTTTCAATCATCCTCGTTTCATCGAGCATGACCCGATTCTAATACCACATGCATTTAGTCACCAACCAGACATTGAAATCATGGGATTTTGGGTGGCGATGTTGGCCTGGGGCCAACGAAAAACCATCATATCCAATGCAAACGAATTAATCCAATTGTTTGATGGTGCGCCACACGCGTTTATTATGGGCCATCAAGCGCATGATTTAAAACGTTTTGAAACCTTCAAGCATCGGACCTTTAATTACACAGATACCTTGTATTTTATCCGATTTTTTAATCGGCATTTTTCACAGCACACGAGCCTTGAAGCTGCGTTTAGTACGCAATACAATCCCGCAGAAATAACTGTTGAAGCTTCCATAAATCGCTTTTTTCACCATTTTTTTGATGATGAATTTGCGCCAAAGCGCACGCAAAAACATGTTTCAGCTCCTTTTAAAAAATCGGCGTGTAAACGAATTTGTATGTATTTGAGGTGGATGGTACGAAAAGATGAATTTGGTGTGGACTTTGGTATGTGGAACAATATTAAGCCATCCCAACTCGTTTGTCCGTTGGACGTTCATGCGCAACGGACAGCTGAAAGTTTACATTTAGTTTCTCCGGGGCCTGCAAACTGGAATAAAGCATTGGAATTAACAGAATCATTGCGTCAACTAGACCCCCATGATCCTGTAAAATATGATTTCGCCCTGTATGGAATGGGCATTGAAGAAAAAACGATTTGGCAATGATCATCGAACAAAACGAACAACTGATTTCATTAGTTAATCCGAGCAACCATGCGCGCGTGGAAATTAATCTAGGTGCGGGAGGATTACTGACACGTTACGACGTGGAAGTTAGAAAAGAGCTTTTAAACGTCGTAAAACTGCCCTTTTCTGACCGATACCCCTTAGAATCTAACCCATATCATCCTTCGGCTTGGTTAAGTCCTTGGGTAAACCGTGTTCGAAATGGAAATTATTCTTTTGAAGGCCGAAATTATCAGTTGGCCATCAATGAACCAGATTTAGGCAATGCGATCCACGGTTTAGTAGCGCGAATCCCATTCATTTTAACAGCTTCAAAGGCAACGGAAAATGAGGCCTCGATTCGAATTAGTCATGTTAATGAAGGCGCTGTAAAAGGCTACCCCTTCCCATTTCAATTTTCAATCGAGTATACCTTTGAAAAAAGTGGTGGATTGCGGGTCAATTTACATGCTAAAAATACAGGGTCAACTAATATGCCATTTGCGTGCGGTTGGCATCCATATTTCGGTTTTCCAGATACGTTATTGGATAAACTCGAAGTGAAATTTGCTTCAAAATCGCGCTTTCTGTCTGATTCACAAATGATTCCCATGCACGAAGAAGCGTTTGATCGATCCGAACCGATTGCTTTAGCGACAGAAAAACCAGATCATGTATTTCGCTTAAAACCCATGGAAAAACATGTAACTGAATTATATGATAACCAACGAGAAATCAGCCTTTACCTAGAGCAATCCAGTATCGAATTCCCATTCCTAGTCGTATTTGCAATCGAAGATCAAAACGCTGTGGCGATTGAACCAATGACTGCCAATACCGACGCCTATAATACCGGTGATGGCTTACTCGTTTTGACTCCCGACGCCCAATTCGACGCAGAAGTTTATTTATGGGTAGGAAAAGGACGCCAAGCAGTGCGGTAGGCCAAATCATTTTTGTACATTTGTCGACATGAAATCACTATTTACATTCATTTTTTGCATTCTTTTTGCCTCAGGCCAACTGTTTGGTATGGTTAAAGCGGATAGTTTGGCACAACAATGGAAAAAGGATTTTAATACGGGTATTAACCTAAATCAATCCAGCTTCAGTGATAACTGGAAAGGAGGAGGTTCAAATACCTTTGCGATTGGTTGGTTTTTAAATCATTCCGCTAAAGTTGTCAATAAAAATTGGCGATTAAATAGTGATCTAAATCTGCAAGTAGGATTTTTACAAAACAGAACGCAATCACTCCGAAAGAACGTCGACCGTATATTTTACGAGTTTAAAGCTGGTTACCGCATAAGTCCCAAATGGGATTTTTATGGTTCGACCAACTTTCAATCCCAATTTTTCAAAGGTATTGAGTACAGCAAAAAGAATAAATTAGGGTTTCCCATAGATTCACTCGTTTCAAATATCTTTGCACCAGCCTATTTGACGACTTCGATGGGCTTGGAATACCATCCGCAAAAATCATTTTACACACGAATCGGTATTGGAAGTTTACGCCAAACGTTTGTCTTCGATGAGCGTATTTCACGCGCGGGATTGTATGGATTGGAGCGTCCAGGAGATAATATTAGAAATCAATTCGTCTTTCAATATTTAATGAACGTAGAGAAAGAAATTTTTCAGAACATAAATATGAAGGCTCGTTATTCAGCGCTTATAGACTATTTCAGACTTGGGAAAACGGATGGAATTGTACACAGACTGGATGCCAACTTTACCATGAAGGTGAATAAATATGTGTCAACAAACCTACAAGCTGTTCTTTTCCGAGATTATGACCAAGATCCCAATTGGCAATTTTCGCAAATTTTAGCCATGGGCGTGTTGTACCGATTGGGTAATTAAGTAGTTGAGCGCCGGCGTGCCTGCATGCGTTCATGTAACATTTGAATAATTCCATCTTTCAAACCAAGGTCAGGAACAAAGATTGTTTCACATCCTGCTAAGTTCATCGCTAATAAATAGATCGATGCCGCCGGCACAATAACATCCGCGCGATCCGTATTTAAACGCAATTTATTCACACGTTCTTCATAACTGTAAGAGCCAACAAAATCAGCTATCCGCTTCAATTCCTCAAAATCCATTGTTTTTTGCTCGTCTACCTGCGTCGATAAGTTGTACAACTTACTGATATTTCCACCAGTACCAACAGCATATACCGGACCGGAAATAGTGCTTTTTTGAAGGCTAATCCACTGCTGCATTTTCTCCCAATCTCCCGCTTTCTCCTTGCCCTCCAGCAATCGTACAGATCCGATCTTGAAGGATTTGGTTGCAAATTTTTCTTGATTTCGGTAAAAATTCAGCTCCGTTGAACCACCACCAACATCAATATGCAAGTAATTTTTTTTCGGATTTAGCGATTTCACAACGACATCATTGATGAGCTCCGCCTCGCGCGTTCCGTCAATCAATTGAATTTTCATGTCCAAAATCTTATGGACGCGTGTAATAATTTCAGCTGAATTAGTAGCCTCACGCATCGCTGAGGTAGCACAAATGGCATAATCCTGTACCTCATGCAAATCCATTAATAACTTGTAAGCGTGCATTAATTTAAAAATTCGCACCTCCGATTCAGGACTAATAGCCCCGTCGGTGAACACATCATGCCCCAAACGAAGCGCGAATCGAACATATTCTACACGCTTAAAACTGATCATCCCCTCATTGTCGAGCACAGATGATATCTGAAGACGTGCGGCGTTTGAACCTATGTCGATAGCAGCGAATTTCATTAGTTTACTTTAGGTTTATGTAAATAAAAGCCATTGGCGCCGGGATCGAAATCAACCTCAGTGCCTACGACAAATAACATTTGGCGTTTGTCGATGACCACCGGTATTTCAGCAATCAGGTATTGGTCATCAAATTCCGATTTTTGATCAAACCCTAAAACATAGGTTCCACCGCAAGCTCCACCTCGCATACCTATGCGAACATATGGCTCTGGCATAGAACCATTTTCAATGATGCTACGTAAATTTTCACGTGCAGAATCAGTAAAAGTAACGGGTGAATTATTTGACATACAAAAACGATTGCCTGCGCAAAAATAGTTAAATTTAGCCTGCTATTTCACGAATGAGTGGTTAACAAATTTTAATTTTTACACACACAATAATTCGGACACAAACAAGTTAAGGTTAAAAACGCAACGATGATTTATTCCATTCTTTGGGCAGACGACGAAATCGACTTACTTACTCCCTACATTATATTCCTTGAAAATAAGGGCTATCAAGTTACTTCGGTCAATTCAGGTGCAGATGCGCTTGATTTAGTCAATACACAAAAATTCGATGTCTTGTTTTTGGATGAAAACATGCCTGGTATGTCGGGCCTCGAAGTCTTAATTGCCATAAAAAAAATACGTCCTAACCTCCCGGTTATCATGATTACGAAGTCAGAAGAGGAGGAATTAATGGAAGATGCGATTGGATCAAAAATTGCGGATTACCTCATAAAGCCACTAAATCCAAATCAATTATTACTTTCTGTCAAGCGAATTTTTGACAAGAAGCGCTTAGAGGAGGAGAAGACGAATTTAAGTTACCAGCAAGAATTTAGGGAATTATCGATGCGTTACCAAGACCGATTAAACGCCGAAGAATGGGCTGATATTTATAAGAAACTAACGTATTGGGAATTAGAAATTGATCAAACTGAAAACAAATCCATGTCGGAGGTTTTAATCAATCAAAAATCGGAGGCGAATGTTCACTTTTCAAAATTCATTGAAAATTCATACGAAAATTGGCTCCAGCGTCCGGATGCGAATACGCCCGTTTTGTCGCATTTGATGATGCGTAAATTTGTGTTTCCCCGGATCAATGACAAATCGCCCTTATTCTTTATTTTGATTGATAACCTACGTTACGATCAATGGAAAACACTCGAGATATTTATACAGGAGTACTTCCAGATGGAAGAGGAGAAAACCTATTATTCTATATTACCTACCACAACGGCCTATGCCCGAAATTCCATTTTTGCGGGAATGATGCCATCCGAAATCCATAAAAATTATCCGGATAAATGGGTGTTTGATTTAGGAGATTCTGAAGATGAAGAGGGATACAATAAACATGAGGAATTTTATTTAAATGAACAATTGAAGCGTTTACGTATTCCGGCAAAAGCTTCTTATCATAAGATTATCCATCAATACCAAGGAAAGCAGTTGGTGGACAACTTCAACAAACTACTCACTAACCAGCTAAATGTAATCGTTTATAACTTTGTAGATATGCTCTCGCATGCGCGTACAGACATGGCGATGATCAAAGAATTAGCTCCGGACGAATCTGCTTACCGAAGTTTAACGGCTAGTTGGTTCCAGCATTCCCCCCTCTTCGATCTACTAAAACGTATTTCGGATAAAAAGGGCCGGGTAATTATCACAACAGATCATGGTATGATTCGGGTACAAAATCCAATTAAAATCATCGGAGATCGAAGCACGAATACCAACTTGCGTTACAAACAGGGAAAGAATTTGAATTGGGATCCGTCGAATAAAATGTTTGTAAGCCGTAAGCCAGAGCAGTTATTTCTACCGAAGCCAAATATGTCTACAACTTATGTGTTCGCGAAAGATGATCACATGTTTGCCTACCCAAATAACTACAATCAATACGTAAACCATTACCGAAATACATTCCAACATGGAGGCATTTCGTTAGAAGAATGCATTATACCAGTTGCTTATTTAGTGGGAAAATAACTTAGATTGCTGCAGTTGGTTCGATTTTACCACCTTCGCACTTCAAAAATTTACCCGGCACCTGACGCATGGTGTTGTAATCATGGCTTGCCATAATAATGGCCGTTCCTTGCGCAGTCAACTCTTTGAATAACTGCATAATTTCTAAGGAGACCTCGGGATCCAAATGGCCCGTTGGCTCATCCGCCAACAACAACAAGGGATTATTCAAGATTGCCCGTGCAATACAGATTCGTTGCTGCTCACCACCTGACAACTTATGGACACGTTTGTGAATAGAATTAGACATGCCTACACGAGAAAGCACATTTTCAATTAACGATTTAATTTCTGCTTGATCCGTATGGCCAGTAGCTTCTAGAACAAAAGATAGATTTTTTTCTACGTTCCGATCGGTCAGTAAATGAAAATCCTGAAAGACAAACCCTAATTTGCGACGCAAAAATGGAATATCCTTGCGTTTGATGGTTGCTAAATCATAGCCGACAACCTTAGCTTGTCCCTCATCGATGGGTAATTCAGCGAAGATTGATTTAAAAAAAGTACTTTTCCCGCTTCCTGTACGTCCAATCAAATAATAAAATTCCCCTGCCTCAACTGAAAGATTGATATCTGTTAAGGTCGGGATCCCCTCTTGGGAAATACTTACATGCTCAAAAGACAGGATGGACATAAAATTATTGGTTTACTTTGGCGTGATCAGCTAAAAAAGTAGCTAGACCCGAATCAGTCAAGGGGTGTTTTGATAAAGCTAAAATGGCTGATAATGGTCCAGTCATGACATCTGCAGCTGCTTCAGCACATTTGATGATGTGCATTGGGTGGCGAACAGAGGCTGCAAGAATTTGTGTATCAAATTCGTAATTATCATAGATCAAGCGAATTTGCTCGATCAACTCAATACCGTCAAATGAAATATCATCTAAGCGTCCAATGAATGGAGAAACGTAAGTTGCGCCAGCTTTGGCAGCTAAAAGAGCTTGGCCTGCTGAGAACACCAACGTACAATTTGTTTTAATACCGCGATCTGAGAAATATTTCAAGGCTTTGATACCTTCTTTGATCATGGGGATTTTAACAACTATTTTTTCGTCAAGTTCAGCTAATTCCTCACCTTCACGAATCATACCATCATAGTCTGTTGCAATAACTTCCGCAGAAACATCGCCATCTACGATATCGCAAATGGCCTTATAGTGACGTAAAACATTATCTTTTCCACGAATACCTTCTTTTGCCATTAATGATGGATTGGTTGTTACACCATCCAAAACCCCAAGATCTTGGGCTTCCTTAATTTGTGCCAAATTTGCTGTATCAATAAAAAATTTCATGCTTGTACGATTTAGATGAACAAAAAAATGGCAAATTCACCGCTACGACCTACCTACCCTTGCTTCGATCAAGACCTGGGGGATTCAGAGGGAGCTGGTAATTTGCCACTGCAAAGATGCGACAATCACCGCTTTTTTCAAAAATATATGTCAATAATTTCCAATTTGACAGTAACTTTATTCACTATTAAAAAAATATGCGATTTACCTATTTCATACTATTCAGTCTACTTACCTTATCCTGTTCTTCAGATGCAGATTCTTGGCTTGAGGAAGCCAAAAAACGGCTAAAAGCAGGAGAAACTGTTTCAGCCAAAGAAGCCATCAAAAAGGCAATCGAAAAAAATCCTGGTTTAGCTGAGGCCTACAACCTACAAGGAGTAATTCTGTTTCAAGAAAAAGATTTAGCTGGTGCAGAAATACAATACCGAAAGGCAATTGAATTAAAACCGTCTTTGGTGCAGGCCCAACTGAATCTAGGTGCCTTATTAATGGAAAATGGGAAATGGAAAGAGGCATTTTTACCAACGGACGAAGCCGTTAAGCTTCAACCTGATTCCAGTGCAGGATATTTACAACGTGGAATTGTTTTAGCCGCCTTGGGGAAACCTACTGAGGCGAAAGCAGATTTTACACGTTGTCTGCAGATTACACCCACCGAAATAAATGCCCGCTATAATCGAGGTAATATCTATTTTCAAGAATTAAATTACACCGAAGCCATCCGAGATTTTGAGGCGAGTGTCACAACCAATACAGAATTTGCAAAGGGGTATTATGCATTGGGGCTTTCGTATTATTATGTTAAAGAAAAGGATAAATCTTGTTTAGCGCTCCAACAAGCCAAAAAATTAAAATATCCGGGGGCATCACAAGCCGTCAAAAACTTATGTAACGAATAAATAAATCGATCATGAAGCAACCCTTATTTATTGCTGGAATTCTGTTTACAGTAATTTTTACACTCTTTTCATACTGGCAATTAAATGACCCAGATCCGATTCTTTGGGTTCCTGTTTATGGCTCAGCAGTGTATGTTTCAATTCAAGCCGTTCGTGGAAAAGTTAATCGTGAATTGATAAGCATTCTTTTTATATTAAGCCTGATGGCTGGTATTCAACTTTGGAGCGAAATGACCGCCTGGGAAGGATTTATGACGGATGGTCTAGCAATGAAGACGATTAACCAAGAATTAGCACGTGAGGCTGTGGGTCTGTGGATCTGTTCATTCGCTCTTGCTTTATTATACAGCTTAGATAAACTAAAAAAACATGCTTGATCTCGGCTTAAATTCTGCCATTTTACCTGACTTGACCTTAGAGCAAGTTCTTGATTATGCACATCGGGCTCAATTTGCCTGCGTCGAAGTGATGTGCTGGCCCTCCACAAACGCGGATACCCGCAGATATGCTGGGGTTTCTCACATTGCAGTAGACAAATTGGATTCACTTGGACTTTTAAATTTAAAGACCTATTTGAAACAACATCCAGTAAAAATCTCGGCATTAGGCTATTATCCGAATCCCATGGATCCAGATGACCAACAAGCAGCTTTTTATCGGGAGCACATTAAAAAGGTAATTCACGCAGCCGCAGTATTAGAAATCCCAGTTGTCAATACGTTTGTTGGCCGCGATTACACAAAAAATGTGGCATCAAACATCACAAAATTCTCAGAAGTATGGCCCGAGATTATTGCTTTAGCTGATTCCTTAAATATAAAGATAGGAATTGAAAATTGCCCCATGTTTTTCTCCGACGATGAGTGGCCGGGAGGCAAAAATCTAATGACAACACCCAAAATTTGGGATCAATTATTCAGCATTATCCCATCAGCAAATTTTGGATTGAATTATGACCCGTCGCACATGGTTTGGCAGCAGATGGATTATTTATTCCCAATTCATCACTATGCAGATCGATTGCACCACATTCATTTAAAAGATGTAAAAGTGTATCCGGATAAATTAAATCGGGTAGGCATTCTTGCCAATCCATTGGAATACCATTCGCCCAAAATACCCGGATTAGGTGACATCCATTGGGGAAAATTCATTTCTGCCTTACACGATGTACGCTACCGTGGGCCCATCGTGATTGAAGTGGAAGATAAGGCCTTTGAGGGATCTGCTGAAGATATTAACAAGGCAATTCAAGCGGCCAGAAACCACATCAATACTTTTTTACCTTAATCAAAAACGGGAGCCAAATGGCTCCCGTTTTTGATTTTATTTACTTGGCCTTTTAAACAAGCTCGGATCTACGGGGACATTTAATTCCACCGATGTTGTATCCACTTGCATCATGCCGCCCATTGGGCTTGCCGCCTCAACTGTAAAAGGAAAAAATAAACCATCCACAGCTTTATAGTTTGAATAATTTACTTCTGTATCCACCGACTGACCATTCGCCTGAACTTTAGAAATTGTCTTAACGATGTAATACGTGGAGGAAGAAACGTAAACTTGAGAATCCTCTCCTCCCGCCTTAGATACTTTTAATAAAAACACATCCGCGCCATCTAATTTCTCTTTACTAACAAGTTCAATAGTAGCTCCCGTATTTTTCGCTTGAATCAAAGCTGAACCTAAACTCTTCTGTGATCCAGCTAATTTCACTTGCTCCCTTGGCATATCTTCTGGCTCACCCGTTCCGCCCATCATCGCTGGACGAATCATCCATCCTGAATTTTCATCCACTACGGTAATGATTTTGTTGCCCATTACTTCCACTTCGGTCCGAAATGCTTTGCCAACGGCCATCGAAGTTTTTGATTCGATATCCATTCCTTGAACACTAAATTTATTTTTGACAACGGCAGATTTAACTGCTGCCCATTTTTCAGAACTTCCCATAGCCGCTTCATGCTTAGCTAAAACCTCCTCCGTACTTTGACCAAAGGCAATCGCAGAACTTAAAAGCAGTAAGCCAGCGAACACGTGTGTAAAATTTCTTTTCATCTTTTTATTTTTTTTGAAAGGTAAATAAATATCTGATTTGAATTCGCAAATCATACAAATTTATCAGTTTACTGATTATTTTTTGGAATTGATCGCATGATGATACCCCAAGCTACAAGTCCTACGATTCCTGCCGCAAAAAATGCCGCACCAGGAAAATTATGTTCTCTCATAGTGAAATAGGCAAATAAATTAGACGCAAATAATGGGCCTAAAATTGTCGTAATGGACTGCAAACTGGTTAATCCTCCTTGAAGTTCACCTTGCTCGTTGGCCCCCACCTGCTTCGTAATTAAACTTTGCAACGCAGGTCCAGCTAATCCACCCAACCCAAATGGAATCATAAATGCATACATCATCCAAGATTCTGAGGCGAAAGCAAATAATAAAAAACCTGTAGCCCACAATAATAAACCATACGAAATCGCTTTGCGCTCCCCTATTTTTGGCGTAATTACACGCGTCAAACCACCTTGTACGACGGCAACGATTAGGCCCACAAAAGCTAATGAATATCCCACCTCGTCAGGAGTCCAGTCAAATACTTTCATCGTAAAATACGACCAGGTACTCGGATGCGCCTGACTGGCTAATTGAACACAAAAATAACCTCCTACCAAACCAAGTACCATCGGATGGTACTTCGACATGTGTTTCAGCGAACCAAAAGGATTAGCTCTTTTCCAATTGAATGGTCGGCGATTCGCCAACGAAAGTGATTCAGGTAACACAAAATAGCCATAAAGCGCATTGACCATCGTCAAACCTGCAGACGCATAAAAAGGTAAATGAATATCTATATTACCTAAAAATCCACCCACAGCGGGGCCAACAATAAACCCGAGACCAAACGCGGCTCCCACCATACCAAAGTTTTTGGCACGGTTCTCATCCGTAGAAACATCAGCGATATAGGCCTGTGCAGTCGTAAAACTAGCTCCCGTAATCCCAGCTAAAATGCGCCCCACAAACAACCAAGTAATGTTAGGCGCATTTGCCAGCAGTAAGTAATCCAATGAAAAACCAAAAAGAGACGCCAGAATAATTGGCCTACGTCCAAACTGATCAGAAAGTCCGCCCAAGATTGGCGAAAATACAAATTGCATAATAGCGTAGGAGGCCATTAGCCAACCCGAATATTGGGAGGCAATACTTAAATCACCCCCCGTAAATCCTCGAATTAATGTGGGCATCATCGGAACGATAATTCCAATTCCCATCACATCAATTACTAACGTAACAAATATAAACCCAATCGCTGCGCTTCGCTTCTTCTGTAACATGCATGTAAATTTGGACGCAATTTACTAAAATTGATAGGCAATTTTAGCCTGAAGAAAATCTTTACTTATTTGTGCGCATTGCTTAGGAGTCTTGGCTTTATCAGGAACACCATCTAATTCTACAATGGTCCAGCCGGCAAACTTAATTTTGTCTAATGCGGCGAAAACACCCACTAAATCTACGTTTCCTTGCCCTAATTCAACAAATTTATACGATTTAGGATTTGCATTACCTGTAATTGGACATTCAACATCCTTTACGTGAAGACTATGCAATACCTTTTTGTATTTAATTACAGCCTCCGCAGGTTTGCCTCCTCCTTGGTGATAATGTGCTACATCTAATAAGAGGCGAACATACTTTGGATCCATCGCTTGAACTAAGGCATCCACTTCCTCCGGCGTTTCGCCATATTGATTCATGTGGTTATGATACGTGGCTTGTATACCAATCTCTTTTGTTAATGCGCCAATTTCATTCATAGCTACTCCCAAACGCGCTAACTCATCGGCGGTTGGCGGCACATTATTTTTACGTAAACTATTCGTTAATTGAATAGATGTACCTCCCAAGGCTTTGACAAAACGTGCGTGATTCAAGTGCATCGCGGCATTTGCTTCTTTTTTTGCTGGGTCTATCTCCACATTGCCACTCGAGAACATGACTAAAGAAAGTCCTTTGGCATCTAGCAAAGCTTTCAATTCAGCAGGATTATCCTTGTATTTCGGATACGTATTCGCGCGCAATTGAATGCCCTTGTAACCTAATTCCGCTAATTCTTCAATAGCCTGTTCATCTTTCCCACCCCATGTAATGGCTGAATAGCCCATACGGTAGGTTTTGGATTTGGCAGTAGGGACAAATGCAGCGAAAGCCAAAAGTGAATTTTGCGCAATAAATCGACGACGTGAAAGCATAAATAAGAGGTTAGACGTTGGACGCTAGACATTAGACGCTAGACATCAAACTTGAGTGATTAAATAGGTTTATCAAAACAACAAAAAAATTAGAAAGAAAAAAGTGAAA
>NZ_CBAUBA010000027.1:0-37724 GCF_964796385.1 Aquirufa sp.
GTGAGTAAAAGCGAAATTATTCGACGCATTAAATTACCGGCTGGACATGATGATGCGATGCCTACAAAAGGAAAGCGGGTAAGTAAGGAGGATATTGCGATGCTGGAGTATTGGATCCAACAAGGCGCTCCATGGGCAGCAGGACCTGAGAAAAGTTTATACCGTGTGGCAGAATTGGAACCTAGATTACCTGTGGTACCTGGGCCTACGGCTAATTTAAATCATCCAATTGACTTGTTTGTCAATGCCTATTTTAAGAAAAATAAAATCAGTTGGCCTAAATCAGTAGACGATAAAACATATCTCAGACGTGTGTATTTAGATATTACTGGTTTATTGCCAAGTCCGGAAAATATCGCGGCTTTCGTTCAAGATACAAGACCCAATAAACGTGAAATTTGGGTCGATAAACTTCTGGTTAATAACGATGGATATGCGCAACATTGGTTAACATTTTGGAATGATGTGCTTCGCAATGATTATTCGGGTACCGGTTACATTACCAATGGTCGATTTGGAATAACCAAATGGCTTTATGGTTCATTGAAGAACAATAAACCGTATAATACGTTTGTGAAGGAATTGATTAGTCCTACCAAAGAATCAGAAGGATTTATTCGGGGTATTCAATGGCGGGGTACGATTAATTCGAGTCAAAGTACGGAGATGCAAGCCGCACAAAATGTGTCTCAAGTGTTATTGGGATTGAATTTGAAATGTACTTCTTGCCACGATAGTTTTATCAGTGATTGGAAGCTGGACGATGCCTATGCTTTTGCGAATGTTTTCTCGAATAAAACCTTGGAAATACATCGCTGTGATGTGCCTACTGGTCGTATGGCTGGCTATGGTGTATTGTATAATTCCTTGGGAAAAATTAAGGAGACCTCCATTACGGCGGATCGTTTGGTACAATTAGCTGATATTTTAGTTCAGAAGAAGAACGGCCGTTTATATAGAACGTTGGTGAACAGAGTTTGGGCTCAATTAATGGGTAGAGGTATTATTGAGCCGGTCGATATGATGGACAACGAGCCTTGGAGTCAAGACTTGTTGGACTGGCTAGCATCTGATTTCACGGCCAATGGCTATGATATTAAACGCTTGATGCGTCAAATCGTCTTGTCCAAAACCTATCAAACTCCGGCAGTTGGACTGAAGGAATCTCAAATGCTGACCGCTTCTAATTTCGTATTTAGAGGGATCATGAAACGTAGAATTACGGCTGAGCAATTTGCAGATGCGGTGAGTCAATCATTCTACCCGATTTATACGGATTCAGCTTTAGTTAAAAAGATGCTACCGGCTGATTTTAAAAATGACATTCCATTTGCTCGGGCATCCTTGGTTAAGAATGATGCGTTTTTGACTGCGCTGGGTCGGCCTAACCGAGAAAACGTTTCGACGAGTCGGATTTCGCAGGCCAATTTGTTACAGGCATTGGAATTGACAAATGGAAATAAATTTAACTTGTCCTTGCGAAAGGGAGCTGAAATTTGGGCGCAAAAATATACAACGGGTGAATCTTTGGTAAAGGCCTTATATTTAAAGGCACTTGGTCGAGAACCCAATGCAAAAGAACTTAGTTTAGCTGTAAAATATATTGGGAAAAAGCCAAGTGTGGAAGGGATTCATGATTTAGTTTGGGCGGTTACCTTGCTTCCTGAATTTCAATTAATTATCTAAATTTGACTATGGAAAACCATTGGAATAGACGAACCTTTTTGCAAAATACGAGTGCAGCTACGATAGCTGCATTGGGTTTAGGTTCTCCCATCGCAAGTTTAATGGCTGAGCCAACGAATGAGTTGGCCAAAAAGATGGCCATGGCTGACACAGTTATTTTATTGTGGATGGCTGGCGGGATGGCACATACAGAGACGTTTGATCCTAAAAAATACACGGCTTACGAAAAAGGTATGCAGGGTGATCGTGTTTTAAGCACGTTTAAATCGATTCCGACGGCCTTGGATGGAATAAATTTTTCAGAAGGATTGGAATCCATGGCCAGTGTTATGGACAAGGGAACTTTGATTCGTTCGTATGTTGCAGCTGACTTAGGGCATATACTTCACTCACGTCACCAGTATCACTGGCATACGAGTTATGAACCCCCTCAATCTGTTGCAGCACCGCATATTGGTGCTTGGATTTCTAAAGAATTAGGGCCTAAAAATCCTGTAATACCTTCTTTTATAGATATTGGCCAGCGTTTTACAGTAGGTGAAGCGGAGGAATTGAAGGCTTTTCATACAGCAGGTTTCTTAGGCAATGAGCATGGTCCTTTCATGATTCCAGATCCAAGTCAAGGTTTGGATAGCGTTCGTCCTCCCGTGGGGATGAATATGAAGCGATTTGAAAGTAGAAATCAATTGTACAATAATTTAATTTCACAAAGTGCTCATGGGGAATTTGGTAGTGATTACCAAAAAGAATCATTGCGCAGATCCATGGAGCAAGCCTATATTTTGTTGAATTCACCGGAATCAAAGGCCTTCAATTTAAGTACTGAACCTAAGGAGAAATACGATAAATACAATACCGGCCGATTTGGATTAGGGTGTTTATTAGCCAGGAGATTAACAGAACAGGGTGCTCGTTTTATAAGTGTAACTACGGAATACGAACCATTTGTTGGCTGGGATACCCACGAAAATGGCCATACGCGTTTAGCAGGAATGAAAAAAATGATTGATGGGCCCATTGCGCAATTAATCAAAGACTTGGATGAAACGGGTCACTTGGATCGGACGCTCGTTATTTTAGCCAGTGAATTTAGCCGCGATATGATGGTTGAAGGTAGGCCTGATCTCAAAGTTCAAGAGCAGGTGAAACAACCTGAGATTTTAAATGACATTAAATTTTATGGGATGCATCGTCACTTCACGGATGGTTGTTCTATACTGATGTGGGGTGGAGGCGTTAAGCGCGGTCACGTATATGGTAAGACGGCTGATGAACGTCCGTGTAAATCGATTGAAAATCCAGTTAAAATTGATGGAATCCATCAAACCATCTATCAGACTTTAGGTATAAAGCCTGAAACCCAATATGAAATTGAGAAGCGACCTTTCTACACAACCCCAGATGGGAAGGGTAAAGCCGTACAAGATTTATTAGTCTAATGAAGAATAGTAAACTTTTTCTTTTCTTTTTATTGCTTGGTTCTATTATATGGACCTTAAACGGCTGCAATAGAAATTCAGAAGTTCAAATATCCGAACCTGAGTTGCCTGATGAGATCAGTTACAACTTTGATGTGCGTCCAATTTTGTCTGATAAATGCTTTGTTTGCCATGGACCCGATGAAAAAAAACGCCAGGCGGGTTTACGTTTAGACGATCCAGTTTTAGCTTTTCAAGCGCTGAAAGAACATCCTAGCGTGCATGCATGGGTTGCAGGAGATCCGAATGCTTCCGAGGCCTACCTTAGAATGGTCACCAAAGATTCAGTCAAATTAATGCCTCCCGCTACTTCAAACTTAAAGTTAGAGGAGTTTGAGATTTCGGTGATAAAAAAATGGATTAAGCAAGGCGCGAAATACGAAAAACATTGGTCTTTTGTCGCCCCTAAAAAGTCAGCTTTGCCTGAAATAGCGAATCAATCTTGGGCTAAAAATGAGATTGATTATTTTATTGCGGAGAAACAAGAGCAGCGTGGCTTAAAGCCTAATGATGAGGCCGACAAAGAGCGTTTATTGAAACGCTTGAGTATTGATTTGACAGGATTACCCCCTACAATTTCCATGATGGATCGCTTTTTAGCGGACAAAAGCCCATTAGCATACGAAAAAATGGTTGACGAGCTTCTTAAAAATCCAGCCTATGGAGAGAAGATGGCTATTTATTGGTTGGATTTAGCTAGGTATGCAGATTCGCATGGGTACCAAGACGATGGGTACCGCACTCAATGGCCTTGGAGAGACTGGGTGATTTATGCCTTGAATAAAAATATGCCTTATGACCAATTTGTTACTTGGCAACTCGCTGGTGACTTTTTAATTGATCCAGCATTCCCGAACAAGACCAAGGAGTTGTTGCTGGCAACTGGCTTTAACCGCAATCACAAAATTACCGAGGAAGGTGGCGTTATTCAGGAGGAATATAGACTGAGCTATGTCACCGATCGAAATGACTTATTTGGGAAAGCATTTTTAGGAATGACGTTGGAATGCGCACATTGCCATGACCATAAATACGATCCATTATCCCAGAAAGAGTATTATAAAATGTTTGCCTTTTTTAATAACATCAAAGAGGTTGGTATCGAGTCTGTTATTGGTGGCCCAGAGACGTATGCCAAAAAGCCTTTGATGGAAATTACCAATGAAGAAGTTAAAAGCATATTGAAATTTATTAATAAGCCAGACACTAACCGGCTTATTGTTTCCGTGATGACCGACATGGATACGGCAAGGAAAACATTTATTTTAAAGCGCGGGGCTTATGATGCGCCGGGTGAAGAGGTGAGTCCTGGCACACCAAACGCCATTTTGCCTTTCAATAAGAACTATCCGAAAAACAGATTGGGCTTATCAAAATGGCTTTTTGATAAAAAGAATCCACTTACGGCGCGCGTTTTTATTAATCAAGTATGGCAGGAGTTTTTCGGAAAAGGAATAGTCAAGACGACAGGCGATTTCGGAATGCAGGGGGAATTACCCACGCATCCTAAATTACTTGATTGGCTTGCAGTTGATTTTATGGAACATGGGTGGAATGTAAAAAGGTTAATTAAACAGATGGTTGTTTCTGCAACTTACCGACAATCTGCCGTATCAAGCCCTGAAAAGTTAGCTAAGGATCCTGAAAATATATACTTTTCTAGATCATCTCGCTACCACATTAATGCTGAAAATATTCGTGATTTAGTTTTGGCTAGTAGCGGTTTGTTGATCCCCAAAATAGGTGGACCTAGCGTAAAACCGTATCAGCCTCCCGGATTGTGGGAAGGAGCTACCTCAGGTAGAGGTTTACTGTCTATTTATGTGCAAGATCATGGCGAAAGTTTGTATCGACGCGGAATTTATACATTAATTAAGCGGACAGTGCCACCGCCAACCATGAGTATTTTTGATGCAAGTAATCGGGATTTATGTGAGGTCAAAAGGCTGAAAACCAATACTCCATTGCAAGCGCTCATGATGTTGAACGATCCGACTGTCCTGGAGGCGTCTCGTGTTTTAGCGGCTAAATTGCTACAAGAGAAAAGTAATCCATTGGATAAAATTAAAAAAGCATTTCGAATGATTGTATGTCGAAATCCTTCTCAAAAAGAGTTGGATGTACTGAACGTATACTTTACGAACCAACGGTCAAAAATTTCTCAAGCACAAGCAACTAAAATTCTGGCTGTTGGCGAATACCCAATCAACCCGAATATGGACAAAAAACTATTAGCTGCGATGATGCGTGTGGTGAATACAATTTATAATTTGGAGGAAACGATTACTAAATCTTAAATGATGGAAAAGGAAATACTGGAACATGGTTTAAATTTCAATAGGAGGCGCTTTCTTTCTACGATGAGTTTAGGACTTGGGAGTGTGGCTTTGGGCTCATTGATGATTCCGGGTTTACTCAATGGTGGTGATCGTGATGATGCCGGATTTACTCCAGGTATTCCTCATTTTGCGCCTAAAGCTAAACGTGTTATTTATTTGTTTCAAAATGGGGCTCCGTCACAATTAGAGACATTTGATTATAAGCCCAAGTTGTGTGAAATGTATGGCTTAGACTTACCGCCATCCGTTCGGGGCGAGCAGCGTTTAACTGGTATGACAGCTAATCAAGCAAGTTTTCCGTTGGCAGCATCCTTCACAGATTTCAAGCAATACGGAAAATCGGGAACTTGGATTAGTGACATCATGCCTTACACGTCTAAGATTGTAGATGATATCTGTGTCATTCGATCGATGTACACGGAGGCTATAAATCACGATCCTGCGTTAACTTTTTTACAAACAGGTTCTCAGCAAGGCAATAGGCCAAGTATGGGTTCTTGGTTAAGCTATGGATTAGGAAATGAAAACAAGAACCTTCCTGATTTTACCGTTTTATTATCTAGGGGAATTGGTAATGGGCAAGGAGTTTATTCCAAACTTTGGTCAAATGGTTTTTTAGATTCGATTCATCAAGGTGTTCAGTTTTCAAAAGGAGAAGACCCTGTTTTATACATTAAAGATCCTGCAGGAATGGCACGTAATGAGCGCAGGGAAATGTTGGACCAATTGGCCCAGTTAAATCAAATGTCGTACGAAGAGTTTGGAGATCCTGAGATAACGGCTAAAGTAAAACAGTATGAAATGGCCTATCGGATGCAAACCGCTGTACCGGAGGTCATGGATTTATCTAAAGAATCGGATGACATAGTTAAACTGTATGGACCAGATTGCCTTGTTCCTGGCACATTTGCTGCGAATTGTCTTTTGGCTCGTAAGTTATCTGAAAATGGAGTTCGTTTTGTTCAATTGTATCACCAAGGATGGGACCAACATGGTAATCTACCTTTTGAAATAAAAAGTCAAGCGAAAGATGTGGATCAGGCATCTGCTGCTTTAGTTACCGATTTAAAACAAAGAGGTTTACTAGATGAAACCTTAGTGATTTGGGGTGGTGAGTTTGGACGGACTAGTTATAGCCAAGGGAAATTAACACCTGAAAATTATGGCCGTGATCATCATCCAAGATGCTTCAGTATTTGGATGGCTGGAGGCGGAATTAAACCAGGTATGGTTTACGGTGAAACAGATGAATTAGGCTATAATATTATTAAAAATCCAGTTCACGTACATGATTTTCAAGCGACGGTCTTGCACACCTTGGGGCTGAATCATGAAAAGTTAATTTTCAAACATTTAGGGAGACGCTATCGATTAACTGACATTTCAGGAAAAGTTGTTCGAGATATTTTAAGTTAAAGATGAATAAAAATTGGAGAGGTGTTTTTGAGCAAATTGTATTCACTTTAGCTGTCTTTCTAGTCTTTTTATTAGCTTTTGAAGACCAACTTGTTGTACCCGTTTGGCTGCAGTCAGTAGGCCGACTTCATCCACTTGTATTACATTTTCCGATTGTTTTGTTGGCCTTACTACTGATTTTTGAATTCTTTCGATTCAGTCAACCAACCTCAGACGCACGGGTAATTATTGAAAAATGGGTAACTGATTTATGGATATTCGGTGCTGTTTTAACTGGTCTGACCACAATCTTTGGTTTGCTACTTTCCAAAGAGTCAGGGTATACTGGCGATACCTTATTCTGGCATAAGTGGTCGGCAGTTTCGTTGTTTATTATATTTAGTCTAATCTATTGGCTTCGATTTAGATCATATTATCAAAAACTAAGTTCCAGGTTACTCATCGGGCTAGTCAGTATTTTACTCATGTTCACCGGTCATTATGGTGCTTCGCTCACACATGGTGAAGGATATTTACTAGCTCCGCTCAATCAAAATAAGCAAATTTACTTGGAGGATGCACTCGTTTTTGATCATATGGTTAAACCTATATTAGAGAAGAAATGCATTAGTTGCCACAATCCAGATAAGAAAAAAGGGGAGCTTGATATGTCCGATATCAAAAATTTAGTGAAAGGAGGAAAAAATGGTCCTTTATTTAAAATTGGAAAACCTGAGTTAAGTTTACTTCTTGAACGTATTCACTTGCCGTTATCGGATGAAAAACATATGCCAGAATCTGGCCAACCGCAGTTAACGGATGAAGAGAAGCAGATTCTATCTCTATGGATTAAAGGAAGTGCCAGTTTTACTAAGAAAGTAAGCGAATTGGTTCCTTCAGATTCGCTTCGAATGATTGCGAGTAAGATTTTCGTTTCGGTGAATAACCAAGATGTAGCCTATGATTTTTCAGAAGCTGATTCGAAAATAATTAATCAATTAGCTAATGAGTACCGAACGATCACACCAATTGCTAAAAATTCCCCCGCTTTGCGCGTAAATATTTTTAATAAAAGTGATTTTAATTCGAAAAAATTAGAAGAGCTTTTAGCTATAAAAGAGCAAATTGTTTTTCTAAGCGTAGCCAAATTACCAGTTCAGGATGCTGATTTAGCCATAATTTCTCAATTTGAGAATTTAGAAAGATTGGATTTGAATTTTACGAATGTCTCCGCTAAGGGGCTTTTTGTTTTAAAAGCGCTTGACCGCTTGAAAAGTATTTCGCTATCTGGAACACAAGTAAAATTTCAAGATTTACAAGTTGCGCTAATGGGCTTAAAAAAATTACAAGCTGTGTACTTGTGGGATACTCCTCTGGCTGAAGATGAACTTAAGCGCATAACGACGAAGTTTGCTTCAATACAAGTCAATGCTGGATTTAAGGACGATGGCAAAAGTCCATTGAAGCTAAATCCGCCTGAATTGAAAAATACGTCAACTATTTTCGAGACGGATGCTCCACTCACCTTGTTCCACACAATTAAGGGAGTCCAAATTCGATACACCATGGATGGTACTGAACCCGATAGCTTAAAATCAGCTATTTTTGATGGTAAGGTTCGTGTTAGCGCTGACACGCGAATTCGTGCAAGGGCTTTCAAAGCGGGATGGATAGGAAGCGACGAGGCCGTTTTTGAATACTACAAATGTGCTATTAAACCTGATAGTGTAACTGTCGTTTTGCCTTTAAACAGAGTTCACTTAGCCAATGGGCCTAAATCGTTTTTTGACCGAAATCTCGGCACATTTAACGCCAATAGTCCTGCATGGGCTAATTTTTGGACGGGTGTGCGAAATAACGACATGGAGTTGAATTTAGATTTCAAAACACCGAAAACAATTTCCGTTGTTTCCCTCCGAGTTATGGAGGAGTTAGCTACGGGTATTTTTCCTCCACAGTCCATAGAGATTTGGGGTAAATTGAATTCAAATGGCAAGTTTAAACGAATTCAAATCCTAAAAATTCCGGTTCCTAAGGAAATGAAATTCCATGAGTTGTATGCGATAGACGTTAAGTTTAAGCCAACAAATTTTAAGGAGTTAAAGATTATAGCAAAGCCTCTAGAAAAAATCCCGCAATGGCATGGGGCTAAGGACAAAAGAGCTTTATTACTTGTGGACGAGATATTTTTAAATTAAAAAGAATTGAGTAATTTTTTACCTTAATTTGCAGTTGGCCTAACTAATTTAATGCCCTTCTTATATTTTTAACCAACTATGCTGACAATCAAAAAGGTGCGCTTCCGATTAAAGTTGCTTTTCATGATACTGATTTGCGGTTTTAATTTGGTGGCCCAACAGAAAAAAATTCCCGTTTGTCACGTTCCTGTTCCAAGTAAGAAAGGAATTATTTTAGCTAAAAATGTGACTAAAGTAGCCGTGAGTAGGTCTAAAAATACACTGGGGATGGTTCAAATTCCTGGGGGAACTTTTCAGATGGGATCGCATAGTAAGGATGGTCGCTCCGACGAATATCCTGTTCATTTAGTTAAGTTGAACGGTTTTTGGATGGACCAAACTGAGGTCACAAATGCGCAATTTCAAGAATTTGTTCAAGCTACTGGTTATGTGACTACGGCGGAAAAGCCGATCGACTGGGAAGAAATGAAAAAGCAAGTACCTATAGGAACTCCTCGTCCACCCGATTCACTTTTAGAAGCAAGTTCGTTAGTTTTTACACCTACACGTGGTCCCGTGAATTTGAATGATTATAGTCAATGGTGGCAATTTAAACGTGGTGCTAATTGGCGCCACCCTTCTGGACCACTTTCTGATATTAAAGGCAAAGAAAATCATCCGGTCGTTCAGGTTTCTTGGGATGATGCCCGAGCTTATGCTAAATGGGCGGGCAAAAGATTGCCAACCGAAGCGGAATGGGAGTGGGCTGCGCGTGGTGGACTTAAAAATTTGGAGTACCCTTGGGGTAGTGAATCAGTTGATCAAGGTAGTATGAAAGCAAATACTTGGCAGGGTAATTTTCCCTATCAGGATGATGCCAAAGATGGCTATAAGTTTACAACGGCTCCCGTTAAAAGTTACCCAGCAAATCGATTTGGTCTTTCCGATATGGCTGGGAATGTTTGGGAATGGTGTTCTGATAATTATAGGCCTGATTATTATAAGCAATTAGCTACGAAAGTGGCAGTTTCTCCGCGTGGACCTCAGGATAGTTTTGATCCTGATGAGCCTGGCATTCCTAAAAAAGTGATGCGTGGCGGATCTTTTTTATGTAATGATTCGTATTGTGCAAGTTATCGCGTAGCGGCGCGAATGAAGTCAAGTCCTGATTCGGGACTTGAACATACGGGATTTAGATGTGTGAAAAATCTGGGCGAATAAGTTAGCTTATTTGGGTTCTTTCTCTAGTAATTCCAATGCTTCTGTATCCTGGTGCTCAATCATTTTTTCCTTTAGCGTAGCCTTTAGATTCTGAATAATTGCAGCGTAAGCTTTATCGCCGTATAAATTTTTCATGTTTTGCGGATCTTTTTTGATGTCATACAATTCCCAAGAATCTTGTGGCCCGTAAAATTTGGCTAAAGTGAATTGTTCGGTGCGCAGGCCAAAATGAGGCGCTACTCGATGGGGCTGAGGATATTCATAATAATGATAATACGCATTATTGTCCCATGATTTTTTGGGATTTTTAAGCAGTGAAAAGAATGATTTTCCCTGCATCCCTGTCGTTGGCTCCACGCCAGCAATGTCTAAAAGGGTAGGTGCCCAATCGACATTTGAAACCACTTGCCGTACCTGCGTACCTGCTTTAATTGTTCCTGGATATTTAATTAAAAAAGGCGTTTTTAATGACTCCTCATAGATAAATCGTTTGTCGAACCAGCCATGTTCACCCAAATAAAAACCTTGATCGGAGGCATAAATGACAACCGTATTTTTAGCTAAACCTGTTTGGTCTAAATAGTCTAAAAGTTCGCCAATATTCCGATCTAACGAACGGGCCGTAGACAAATAATCCCGCATGTACCGTTGGAATTTCCATTCAACTAACGCCTTTCCAGTCAATTGCTTTGACTCGAAGTCTTTGGTTACTTTATTTTGGTAGTAATCGTAATACGCAGTTTTTTGCGCTGGGGTAAATCGCTTAAATGCTGGACTGTTGTAGTTCGCATTTACTTTTAAATCACTAGCTAAAACCATCGTTTTATCCACCGTCATGTCTTGGTCCCGCGCGGCTGGTCGGCCGTCATAAGAATCATAGAAGTTGGCAGGCAACGGAAAATTCACATCATCATAGGACCCTAAATCCTGCACATCTGGAAACCATTCGCGGTGCGTGGCTTTGTGGCCAACAACCATGAAAAAGGGTTTTGATTTATCTCGTTGTTCAAGCCATTCTTTTGAAAACTTCGTAATTAGGTCAGAAACGTAACCTTCGTATTGAATTTTCTCGTTTTTTTGATTGATAAAGTCTGGGTTGTAATAATGACCTTGCCCGGGTAAAACATTTAAAAAGTCAAATCCATGAGGAAGGCCCCCTAAATGCATTTTCCCTACCCAAGCAGTTTGATATCCATTTTTTTGTAATGCTTCTGGGAAGACGGCCTGGTCGATGTTAAACACTTTTTCATTTACCTTGTAACCATTCATGTGGCTGAATTTCCCTGTTAGGAGCGTCGCCCTACTCGGTCCACAGATGGAATTACTAACCACATTATTGTGCAAGATGGCTCCCGCTTTTGCAATGCGATCGATGTTTGGAGTTTTGGCTATTTTACTACCGTATGCGCTGATGGCTTGAGAAGTATGGTCATCTGAAAAGATAAATATGATGTTTGGTTTTTGGCTAAATGCAATTAAGTTGCTGATTACCAAGCCTATTGTTAGTAAATTTTTCATCTTATTCTTAATTTAAAGGTCTTCATCAAATAGATTTTATTTTTGAATCGGAGTTTTTTCGTTTGAATAAAATTAGAATTTTTTTTGACAATCTTTTAATTTTTTTATCATCAATATCGAGTTGAAAAATTAATGCTATCTATGAACAATTTTATTTTCATGCGAGTACTGACTTTTTTTATCTTTTCCAGTGTCGCATTGCACGCTCAGCAGGCTTTCGTTCCTGTTTTTACTTCGGGTACGGAGGGGCATAAAACGTATCGAATTCCAGCCATCATTAAAAATAAGCAAGGCAATTTACTCGCCTTCGCGGAAGGGCGCGTGCACGGTTCAGGCGATTATGGGGATATCAATATTGTGCTTAAAATATCCCGCGATCAAGGTAGGCATTGGTCAGCCCTTCAGACCATTGCCGATTATGATTCGCTTCAAGCAGGTAATCCAACACCCGTTTTGGATGATTCCGACCCACGTTTTCCGAATGGACGAATTTTTCTTTTTTACAATACGGGGAACAACCATGAAAATGAAATAAGAGAAGGGAAAGGACTTCGTGAAGTTTGGTATAAGACCTCCTCGGATGGCGGAATTTCTTGGTCGCAAGCGGTCAATATCACAAGTCAAGTTCATCGGCCAAATCAGCCTAACCGAAATCCAAATTATACCTATAAAGAGGATTGGCGACATTATGCCAATGGCCCTGGGCATGCGATGCAATTTTCACAAGGTCCCTTTCAAGGCCGATTACTTGTAGCTGCCAATCACTCAGAGGGTCCACGTGGAGAACGAGGTGCTGATTATCGAGCTCATGCGTTTTATAGTGATGATCATGGCGATTCATTTCAAATTGGTGCATCAATTTCTATTCCCGGTAGCAATGAATCCACTGCAGCCGAAATTTCGGGTGGTCGGCTGATGATGAATATCCGAAATCAACGCGGTGATGTGCGCCAACGAATCATTGGCGTAAGTGAAGATGCAGGTACGACATGGAAAAACGTCTCTTTTGACCCTCAATTACCTGACCCCATTTGTGAGGGGAGCATTCTTTTGGTGGGACAAAAAAACAAGAAAAATATTCTGGCATTTTCGAATGCGGCCAATGAAAAACGTCGGGACAAACTCACCCTTAGGATCTCCTATGATGATGGAAAGACATGGCCCACCTACATTCCAGTTGCGCATGCAAGTACTGAAGCCGAGGCTAGTCGTGATTTTGCGGCCTACTCTGATTTAGTAAAGCTTTCTAAAAATACGATTGGCATCTTGTATGAATGTAAAGATTATAGCCAAATCGTTTTTTCCAATATCGCTTGGAAATAAATGAGCCAACTAGGCATTTGTGCCCTAAAACAGGCTATTTACGCGTTTGACTAGGGTACGTAATGCATCTAATCATAAAAAAACCACCTCGACCGAGGTGGTTTTTTGCCTTGTTAAATATGTGAAAAAAACAGTTCTAATTTTATCACTAAAAATAATTCGTTTTTCCGGGTACTGCTACGGTATATAATCCATTTGCATCCGGTTTAGATGGCATATCTGCATCCCAAGCAAATCGAGATGGAGCAATATTAATACCTGAATTGATGGCCTTATCCCACTCAATGACTTGGCCGGAATAGGTTGCCATTCGGCCTAAAATCGATGTCATCGTTGAATAAGCTCCATTTTCTGCATCTGCAAATTTATATTCACCTGCAGCCACAGTTGCCCATAACTCATCATGCTCGGTTTGGTATGGATTATTTTCTTTGGTCTTTTTGTCAAATGCAAATTGGACATTGCCCTTGGAATCTAAAATCTTTGCCGCATCAAAATGCACTTTTCCTTTGGTACCAATGACATGCTCGTCTACTTTGGCCCATGTACCTGGGATATGCCTACACTGACTATTCAATATCGTACCGTCAGCATATTCAAATTCAACGATGTGGTGATCAAAAATTTCACCGTAATCTTTGCCTTTTCGAACCTCACGTCCACCTGTTCCGCGCGCACGCACCGGATATCCATTTTTTACCCAGTTGATGACGTCAATATTGTGAATATGTTGTTCGGTAATATGATCTCCGCAAATCCAATTAAAATAATACCAATTCCGTAATTGATAATCCATCTCCGTCTGTCCTTCCTTTCGCGGTTTTACCCAAACGCCATCGTTATTCCACCAACAAGACGCTGAAACTACATCACCAATTTGGCCATCCTGAATACGCTTCATAATCTCACGGTATGAGTTTTGGTAATGGCGTTGTAGGCCAACGACCACGTTAAGCTTCTTTTGCTTTGCAATTTTCGCCGCATCTAAAACGCGCTGGATTCCTGCTGGATCTGTTGCCACAGGCTTCTCCATGAAAATTTGCTTTCCTTGAGCTACAGCTTCTTCAAAATGCATTGGACGGAAGCCCGGTGGCGTTGTTAAGATGACCACATCAGCTAATTCCATCGCCTTTTTATACCCATCAAAACCAGTAAATTTTCGATCCTCAGGTACATTTACCTTTTGACTTACCGGAATTGCTTTGGCTGATGCATCCTTTGCGCGGGATTTCATCAGACTTGCATAGCAGTTATCCAAGCGATCCCGGAATACGTCTGCCATCGCAACTAATTGTATGTTTTCCTTCGTGCTTAAGGCTTGCGTAATCGCGCCAGTCCCACGCCCCCCGCAGCCGATTAAGGCAACTTTTAGGGTATCGTTTACCAGGCTTTGGCCTGAAAATGCATTTGCTGCCCAAGGGGCTAGAATTATTCCACTCGCCGTTAAGCCTGTTTGCTTCACGAAATCTCGTCTTGTATTTTTCATTCGTTTAACTGGTTTAGTTTATAAGTATTTTTCAAAAAATGTATTAATCTCTTGTTTGGTGGGTTGCTTGGCTGGTCGCATAATCCGAAAGCCTACAAATGGAGCATCCGCATTCCACCAGATACTTTTGGGTACTTGCGGGTCTCGTCGGTTCCAGATCGGATCTGCCGCCATTCGGGCCGTCGGCCGAACTTGAATTGCCTCATCCTGAAAATTCCCTCCGCGAACAACCGCATCGGCATATTTGTCTATGAAGACTGGACTATCCTTCCGTGGATAAACTTCATCATAGTGATCTAAGACCCATTCTGAGACATTTCCAAGCATGTCGTGTAGTCCAAAGGCGTTCGGTTTTTTTAGGCCAACTTGTTGGTACTTTTCATTTGAATTGCCTTTAAACCAAGCATAATCTGTCAGTTTATCCGCGGGAATTTCAGTACCGGCTTTGCTTGCATATTCCCATTCAATCTCGGTGGGTAGGCGGTAAAAAATGCCTGTTTTTGCATAGAGCCACTTGCAATACATCAGCGCTGCATATTGTTGCATGGAATTTGCGGGGAATCCACCCACTTTTCCCATTCCCAAGGTAAAATCAATATACGGCGGACTCGGTCTAGTCACCGCATCAGGCCCTTCTTTAGGCGGCTTTGGTTCTGGGTCACGGGATTCCTCAAAAAACAATTGATATTCATCATAAGTCACCTCCGTTTTACCCATCCAAAAAGCAGGAACTTGTATTTTTTCTCCCGACTGTTTTTCTGTTTGACCAAAAATGAAGTTTCCGGAAGGAATGGCCACCATATCGAAATTAACGCGTGTCTCCGGAATGGATTGTTGGTAGGATTTTAGACCCTGCCCCCATAGCGCATGTGAAAACAAAAGACTAATAAATACGAGTTGCCTCATATGGAATCAGTTTATAGTTGAATAGGATTTTGGGTTCACCAGTTTCATTTTCTAAAACGAGTAAGCGAACGTTTCCCAATTTTACTACTAATTTTTCAATTTCTTGCAAGGTCATTACTGTAGCGGCCGTCGCTAGCCAGTCGGCCAAAGTCCCGTCCACCGCTATGGCTGTTGCAGATCGAGCATGTGTTAAGGCCATTCCGGTTCTTGGATCTATCACATGTGAATATTGTTGGTCACCGAGGCGCACCGACTGATACGTTTTTCCGCTAGTTGCCACAGCGACATGCTTAAGTGTGAGTAATTCGGGTAAGGTTGCATTGGATGCAGGTATTTCGATGCCCACTTGCCAGGGCAAATCGGTAGGCCCTTGGCTTGTCATGACGATTTTTCCACCTGCGTCAACGAGCGCATAGGGAAAGCCAAGTGTCTTTAATTCATCCAAAACCCGTTGGGCCACGAACCCCTTTCCCAACGACCCAAGGTCCAGCTGGCATGCCGTGTCAAGCAGCCTGACCTCTGTAGAATCGGCTGAAAATTCCAAACACGTTCCTTGTATCTTTAAGGCTAGTTGGCGCAACTCCCCCAAATCAGGCATTTTTCCTAGCTTCCGCGCCTGTCGCCACAGCCCGACGGGTCTACCCACGGATACATTCAAAGCTCCTTGCGTAAATTTTTGTGCATAGAGGGATTGCTTCAAAATAGCTCGAAATGGTTCGTGAATGGGATAAAACGTACCGCTTCCTGCTAGCCGATTTACGTGGCTGAGTTCCGAATTTGGTTGGTAATCACTTAGGTCGCTTTCTAAGTGTGCGGCCAACTGAAAAGCGCGTTTTACCGCTTTGGAAATTCCGGTTGAATCTGCGCATGAAATTGTAATCTGAAATGGGGAGCCCATGCGCTGCGTTTCATAGGTGTATTTTTGAAACTGCGCGTGTGCGTTGTATGTTAAAAAGAAGAATATTAAACCTATTATATTTTTAAACATTGTGTTGTTTACTGCTCTTTAGACAAATCCAATAGTTCAATATTTTTAAAATCAATTTCTTGTCCTTCACTTTGAAGTGCGATGAATCCACTTTTTAGTAGTTGGCCATCAATTTTTAAAGCAGGATTATAGCGATTAGCCACGCCACCACCTATCTGCGGTTGGGTATATTCCAAAACCGTTTCTCCATTTATTATATGTGTAACTAAAGAGTCCCCACGGACAATTAATTCAGCGGTTATCCATTGTTCATTTTCAAATGTTTTTGAGCTGGAGTTGATGCAATGCCTCGGATCGATTCTACCTTGATAAACAACATCGGTACCGGGCGAGCACATATTCCCAGTGGGTCTTGGTTTTCCGTCTGCCAAAATTCCGAGGAATTGCATTTCGACCGATATGGGCCAATCTTGTTCTTTGAGCATTGTTTTCGGGTCTTGGGAATGAAACATAACCCCAGAATTTCGCTCGGTGTAAATCGGCGCATCTTTTCGCCAAACACCGGTAAAGCGATATTGCAAACGAAGTTTATAATGTGAAAAAGGTTTATTGAAATATAAATGACCATATCGCTCTTTAAATTGATCATATTGGTCATATCGAACCTTGATCATTCCATCTTCAGCGCGAAATGTATTTCCAAAATTCTCGCCAACCTCATGGTGGTGGATTTTAACTGTCCAGTTTTTAAGGTTTTTGCCATTAAATAACTGAATCCATTTTTCTTTCTTGGGTTTTGCTTGGGATAGGAAAGCTATGCCGCAAAGTGCGATAAGTAGGAGTTTTTTCATTGGGTAGGTTTAGTTTTTAAAGTAAGGTATTTATGCGTAAAAAATAAAATTTAAGTTCATTGTTCTTGACTCAATTTTGTCGTAGCTATTCCTGTTTAATCCAATTTGCTTACTTTTACACATAAGCCAAATACGATATGACAGCTAATTCCTTGAACGTATACGAAGAACCGTTGGTGATTTGTGGAACAAGCCCCATGACGGGAGCTTTCCGAGATGGTTGCTGTCGGACGGATATAAATGATCGCGGAACGCATACTGTTTGTGCCGTGGTCACGAATGAATTTCTACAATATTCCAAAAGTAGAGGAAATGACTTGACCATTGATTATCCAGCATATGGTTTTAAAGGTCTTGTTGAAGGGGATAAATGGTGTCTATGTGTATCTAGGTGGATTGAAGCCTATCATGCGCACGTGGCGCCACCTGTTATTTTGAAAGCCACCCATATTCAGACCTTAGCTTATATCTCATTAGCTGAGTTAGAAAAATATGCGCATTAAATGTAATTAAAGGGCTAATACGCTGTAATATCAATTATTGGTTTGCTATTGAATGCCATAAAATAGGATTTCGTATGGGGCTATTTCGAATGACTTCTTGATTGCTTGGGAAGTGGTTTAATTTTCTCCACGTGTTCATGGCGACTTTATTGCCGTGTAAACCCGCGAAAAAGAGGCATGATTGAGCGATGGGCCATTCGTCAAAATACATGATATCGGCAGGGTATTGCCACTGGGATTTGTCTTGAATGTAGGGTAGTAAAAATTGAATTCCTTTTTGGATTCCACGCCCGTCGGGCATATTCCAATCCCATACCTGAAGAACATGTGCTAGCGTGGCCATGATGTCTAGGTTAAAGAGTGAATATCCATACGGTTTGGTGCGTTTTAACTCAAGTGGAAAAGAACCATTTAGATCCATTTGGTTTGGTATATAAACCTGCATGTAGCGTTTTCTGCAAAAATCAACGAGTGCGGCATTGCCTGTAAAAGAGGCAAAAACGGCTACTTGGAGTGCCCAACAAGTACCATGATTATTAAGGGCATCCCGTTCTGCCAGGCCATAGGGGTGCGTGCTTAGCCATTGGGTATACGCTTTAAACCAGTTGACAATCTGTGCATAATCTTCTGAGGAAATTTGTGATTTAAGTGCTTCTAAGGCTTTAATGACCTCTAAAAAATGGATGGTGTCGATGATGCCTATTCCTCGGCCGGTTGCTTTTCCCTTGATTGCTTGCGCATAAAGAAGGGAAGGGTTCATGCGTGTCTCGGGATCAATGAACCAAGCCCTAAAATGGTCGACTGCCGCTACTGCATAGCGTTTTTGATGGCTGAGTTTAAAAGCGGATGCTAGGGTGCCCACAATATCGCTGAAGCGAATCATGGCGATTCGGTGAGCGACAAAATTTTCCGGATTCGTTTCTCCATCGCGTTGAATGTACGGTCCATCAGGGTTTGCAGGGTCTGGCCACCAATAATCTCCTTCAGAGTAAAAATCGTGTTTTCCGCCGGCAGAACGCGAACAAACGGTCGTGGTGATGGTGACCGGTTTTAGACTTAGTTGTTTGTTGGCCTTCTCCAACGTCTGTGCGATTAATTCCTTTGGATAGATTTCCAAGGCCTGACTGGAAAAAGAAATCAAAAGGAATACGAGACTTAGTTTCATTTGACGCCAATGTTTTGTGCCCATTGGGTATATTTATTGATGAGATCTAGGCGTTTTTCGGGTAATTTAGTTGCCAAATCATGGGCCTCTATGCGGTCATTTTTCAAGTTATACAATTCCCATTTTTTGAGGTTGTTATCCCAAACTAATTTCCAGTCCCCTTCTCGGATGGCTCGATTTCCTTGGTGTTCCCAGGCGATAAATGGGTGTTCTTCCCGGTTTTTTTGTTTTAAAATAGGCAATAAACTTTTGCCTTGAATAGGTTTAGATGGGTTGATTTTTCCAATGTCGAGTAGCGTGGGGAAAAGGTCCATGATATGCCCAACTTGATTAGTTCGGAATCCTTTAGGGATTAATTTTGGGTAGTGAATAATTAATGGAGTTGAGATACCTCCTTCGTGCATCCAATGTTTATACATGCGAAAGGGCGTGTTTCCGGCGGATGCCCATTCTTTGCCATAGGTGGTATAACTGCCTTTGGCGCCAACGGGCGTATGGAGTGATTTTTGGTATCCAGCTTCCCCTAAGTCTTTTGCCGCGCGGTCATTAAGTAGTTCATGGCATGCGCCATTGTCAGATAAAAAAACAAACATGGTATTATTCCATTCGCCAGATGCTTTTACTTCTTGCATGATGCGACCGATTCCCTCATCCATGATTTGCATCATGGCAGCGTAGGTCGCCATTTTGTCAATGTAGATTGACGGATTTTTTATGGTATCGAACCGGGCGACACCTGGATCCATATCGGGTAATTGATCCGCGCTCGGGAGCAACCCCATTTTCTTTTGTTTTGCAAATCGCTCTTCTCTTAGTCTTTCCCAGCCTTTTTGGTATGTTTTTCGGTATTGGTCAATCAAATTTTCAGGTGCGTGTAAAGGCCAATGTGGTGCTGTATAGGCAAGATAAAGAAAAAATGGGTTTTTCGAATTGGCGGATTTTAGATACGCGATTGCCTTGTCACTGATGGCATCCGTCATATAAAACTGATCAGACGGAATGTATTTTTTGTTATCCTCGATTAGTTGGCGATTTGATAAAACCTCATAATAACTCGTAGCTCCCGAAATAAGTCCGAAATAATGATCAAATCCGCGCTGATTTGGCCAGTCTTCTTGTTGCTCACCCACGTGCCATTTGCCTGACATAAAGGTCTGATAGCCATGTTTCCGTAGTTCTTCGGCGATGGTAGGTGTTTCGCGGTTTAGAAATCCTTGATATGGAGTGAATGATTTGGAATTATCATATGGCTTGGTTGTAACCATAAGCCCCATTCCTGCTTGATGTGGATACATTCCGGTGAGTAGTGCGGCACGGCTTGGGCAACAACGACCTGCATTGTAGAATTGGGTAAATAAGACACCATTTTTACCCAATAGGTCAAGATTGGGGGTTTTTATTTCGGAGCCCATTAGGCCAATGTCGCTGTAACCCATATCGTCCGCCAAAATAAGAACGATGTTTGGTTTTTTTTGTGCGTATAAAGGTGCACTTAGTAACACGAATAGAAGGTATATTTTTTTCATTTTTCGACCGAATGAATGTTGGGGTAAAAAAGTCTTTGATTTGGATATTCTTTCAAACGCTGAACAGTAACGTGTTGAGTCAGTTATATTTTTTCAAAATTAATGTGTTAATTTGGTGAAATTATATCAATTTATTTTGATTTTAATGATATTAAAATTCTAAATTTTTCCTAATTCCACCGCATTAATCATGAAAAAGTTACTCACTCTTTTCCTCGCATTGATTCTTTTTTCCTCCACTGGTCAAATTACCCAGCGCAATTTTTTAACTAAAAAATTTGCGAAGGAGGACGTTTTGAAATCGCTCATTAGTCAAAAGAACTACCTACCTTATCCCAAAACAAGTAAGGAATGGAGTCAAATTATTCCTTTGGAGGAGCAAAAAGAAATCATTAAACGGGCTGAGGATATTATAAAAAAACCTGTGCCTACTATTGATGCGACCCTCTTGATGGAATACTTGCGATCCGGTGATCGCGAGGAGCACGGAAAGATTTCTTTTGGGAAACGAAATAGCTTGATGGAGTTAGTGATGGCAGAAACATTAGAAGATAAGAACCGTTTCACTGAAAAAATCATGAACTATGTTTGGTCTATTTGTGAAGAAACCTATTGGGGTGTACCCGCTCACTTAAGCGTTCAAAAAGCGAAAACAAATTTACCTGATGTAGAAGATCCTACCGTTGACCTTTTTGGTGCCGAAACTGCTGTTGGCTTAGCCCTAACCGATTATTTTGTAGGTGAAAAATTAGATAAAATTTCCAAATTATTGCGTTCTCGAATTTATTTTGAAATAAATAAAAAAATCCTAACTCCATCTTTAGACCAGAATCGCTACGGCTATTTAAGTAAAACGAGGGCGGTCAATAATTGGAATCCATGGATCGTCTCCAATATTATGTTGGCAAATTTATTGATAGAAAAAGATGAGATCAGACGAGGGAACCAGCTTTATACCCACATGGGCTATTTAGATCTGTATTTTAATGGATTGGGAGAAGATGCCGGTTGTGATGAAGGTCCATCTTATTGGTTTGCAGCAGGTGCAAGTGCCTTCGATGCTTTGCAGGTTTTAGCCACGGCGACCGATAATAAGTGTGAAATTTTCAGTGAACCATTTATTCAAAAAATGGCTTCCTATGTCTATAAAATGCATATTTCAAATGACTATTTTGTCAATTTTGCAGATGCTGACCCGACCCTAAAACCGGATGGGATTATGCTATATCGATTTGGTCAAGTTATTCATGATGAGCCATTGACTAATTTCGGACTTTGGGCGAGTCAAAATTTTGATCCGGCCATTACATTTGTAGGTTATCAAAAACACCGAAAACTTTGGAATTTGATGGCTTACGCGTCTATGCCCAAAGCAAAAATTGAGAAGCCAACATTAACTGATTATTGGTTCAATGATATCGAAGTGCTTACATCTAGGAGCGATGACTTATTTTTTGCTGCCCATGGGGGACATAACGCTGAATCGCATAATCATAATGATGTGGGTGATTTTGTTTTTTATGCAAAAGGAGAACCGATCATTATTGATGCAGGAAGAGGGAATTATACCGCTAGAACCTTTTCAGCGCAACGCTATAATCTTTGGTTTACGCAGTCAGAATATCATAATTTACCTACCATCAATGGTGTTGGACAAAAAGCGGGACGGGAATTTGAGTCGGGCCAACTAACCCATACGATTGGTGATAAAATGAGTGGAATTAGTTTGGATTTGGCGAAGGCGTATCCTCAAAGTGCAGGAATAAAGAATTACCAACGAAGCATTCAGTTTAACAAAGTAAAAAAACAAATTGAAATCAATGATGCGTATGAGCTCACGCAAAAGCAAAGCAAATTACAGCAGTCTTTTATGACGCTTTGTCAAATTGATTTAGCTAAACCGGGAATCATTTCGTTAAAGACCACGACCGGAGATATCCACTCCATCAAATACGACGCGAAGAAATGGACTGTTTCGGTTGATTTACCAAGTACTGATGGACCCGAGTATAAAAGCTTTAAAACTAAGTGGTCCAATCGTCCCGTGCAACGAATTTTATTTGAATCGGTCGACCTAACTCAAAAAGGTAAAAACCTGTTTATCATCCAATAATATGCTGAGAGCAACTTGTATTATTCTGTTTATTTCGTTTAACTCTTTCGCTCAAAATTCGCTTATAAGTAGATTGGAAGCCCAAATGAGTGTTTCTCTACGCGAACTTTCCGAAATTAGCCAAACAGCAGGCAATAAAGTTAGTCCGCGGACTGTTCGAAATGACTCCTTGATTTTAGTCGCACCTAGAGATTGGTGCTCAGGATTTTACCCCGGGAATCTTTGGTTTTTATATGAATTAACAGGAAAAAGCTATTGGAAAGAAAAGGCGGAATTTTATACGCAAAAAATTGAAAGCGAGAAATTTAATGGAGGGACACATGATTTAGGATTTAAAATGCTGGGAAGCTTCGGAAATGGGTGGCGGTTGCAAGCTAGTGAGATGTATAAAACCATACTTTTACAATCCGCAAAAACTTTAAGTACGCGATTTAACCCTAAAACAGGTGTTATTCGCTCTTGGGATCATAGTAGAAATAAATGGGACTATCCGGTTATAATTGACAATATGATGAATTTAGAACTACTCTTTTGGGCATTCAAACAAACAAAAGATTCTAGCTTTTATCGGATTGCTGTAAATCATGCGAACACGACAATGAGAAATCATTTTAGGCCCGATTTTAGTTCGTTTCATGTAGTTGACTATGATGTTACGACTGGATTGGTAAAAAAGAAAAATACACACCAAGGATACGCTGATGAATCTGCTTGGTCCAGGGGTCAAGCCTGGGCATTATATGGCTACGCCGTTTGTTACCGAGAAACGGGCGACAAAAAATATTTACAACTTGCCGAAAATATTGCTCAATTTATTTTCTCGCACCCTCGCCTTCCATCTGATTTAATCCCTTTTTGGGATTTCGATGATCCCAAAATACCAAATGTGCCGCGGGATGCTTCAGCCGCCGCAGTAACAGCGAGTGCCTTGTTCCAATTAGCTTCATTGAAATCAAAGTATGCGAAGGACCATATCAAAAAAGCAGAAAAAATCCTTGCAAGTCTTTCAACGCCCACTTATTTGGCACCTGAGGGAACTAATCATGGATTTTTACTGAAACACAGTACCGGAGGATTACCGAACGGATTTGAAATCGATGCGCCCATTGTATACGCAGATTACTATTTTTTAGAAGCACTCACATATCAAAAAAAGATGCATTTATCACGACATTAATTAATGAAAAATATAAGTTTAATTTTTGCGCTAACCTTCCTTGCTTTTCCTTTTTACGGGCAGAATCGCTATAAAAACGAGGTCTTTACCGCGATAGATTCGGTCATGAATATGCCTTACGGCATGGCGAAAACAAGTAAAGGTGAAGATCAAATTTTGACTCTAGATGTTTACCAGCCTAAGCTAGATACTTTGAAAAAAAGACCTTTGGTTGTTTTTATACACGGAGGTGGATTTGTTAATGGAGATAAAAGGACAGGTTATTCAAAAACCGTTGCCGAAAATTTGACAAAAAGAGGCTTTGTCGTTGCATCAATTAATTACCGATTGGGTGTTGAAGCACCAAGATCAGATATGAATTATTTTGAAGCCATGATGCGTGCCGTTCAAGATGGGAAAGCAGCGATTCGCTTTATGCGAAAAAATGCCCTACAATGGGGAATTGATACCTCTAAAATTGTCATTAGCGGTGGTTCAGCTGGTGGAATGACTGCCCTACATCTTGCGTATTTAGATCAAAATGAGGTTCCGGCCGATTTTAATACAGCTAAACATGGGACTGTCGAAGGCTCATCTGGAAACGATGGGATTTCTTCAAAAGTACATGCAGTCGTTAATTTCTGGGGTTCCATGGCCAATGTTCATTGGATTAAGCCCACCGATATTCCTGTTTTTAATGTGCATGGAACGGCTGACAAAACTGTCCCATTCGATTCATCCTTCTCCTACCATGGATTCAAACATGGAAGCTTGATTGTTTACGAACAAGCATTGCGTTTAGGAATACCAACGGGAATAAAATTATCCGAGGGATTAGGTCATACATTGGATAATAATCAAACTGCCATTCGCACGTCCTTGGATGAAGTTGCTCAATGGCTTTATGCTTTTGTTCTTTATCAAACTCATCCAAACGGTTTTTTATATCCTCCAAATCAATTTCCCCCAACGAGAAGCGTTGGGCCGTCTGGGATAAAATACAAGAAACGAATGATTTGATTGATCAATTTAGCCGTTCTGATTCAAATTTATTTTTGATCAAAACAGCTTCGCAGTTGCTAGGGCAAGACGGTAAATTTCAGCCTAATTTATATATCGCGGACAAACTTCATTTTAATGCGAAAGGATATGAAATTTGGACAAGCATCATCAGGGAAACGATTAAAAATATACCCTAGAATTTTGCTTACCAAATTTACTCTTTGTGAAATGCCTTTGTCCATAAGTAAACCATTGGCGTTAAGTTAAACTCGCAAAGCTTCTAGGCTATTGTACTACTAAAATTTGTTTCTAAAGTCTAATTTCAGCAATTGTTCGGATGAAATGTTAAATTTGGCATCATTTACTGCCAACGCTTTTCTTATAAAAGTAATTTTAGTCGCATGAGATTTAGTATTTATATTTTTGCGCTTTTTGTTTTCATAAGTAGTTGTCAGCAGGAAGAACTTCAAGATCCGCCCACCGTTATTACAGGCGTACCAGCAAATATTTCATTAACTGCGGCCACTTTAACTGGAGATATAACGAATGAAGGTTATTCTGCCGTAACGGCGAAAGGTTTTGTATACAGTAGCCAAATTCGCAATCCATCTTTAAATGATTCGAAAGTTGAATTGGGAACGGGAAAAGGGGCCTTTGCATTCGTTTTGGACAAACTTACTCGCAATACCAGATATTACTTTAAAGCTTACGCGACTAATTCTAAGGGTACGAAGTTAGGTGAAGTTAAAAGCTTTATCACGTCGGATTATCTCTTACCATCTTTATCGACCGATGTCCCGAAAAGCATAGGATATTCAACCGCCTTTTTGGGTGGAATTGTTGCAAACGATGGGGGAGGATTTGTTTCCGAAAGAGGCTTTGCCGTGGGCGCAAACCCAACCCCCACTATATTGGATTTAAAATTTACTGACTTATCTACGGGTATTGGGGCCTATTCGTTATTTGTTACCACGCTAAAGGAAAGCACCAAATACTATGTTCGGTCGTACGCAGTAAATCAAAAGGGAATTTCTTATGGAAATACGCACATCTTTACCACTGCGGATTTAGCGTTACCCACAGTGATCACCGAAAAGGCTTTAAACATATCGCAAAACGCAGTAAAAATGGGTGGAAATATAACGAATGACGGAGGATCAGATGTAGTGGAAAGCGGTATCTGTTATGGTTTAACACCTAATCCAAAACTTTCAGATTTAAAAGTGATTTCAGGGGTAGCATTGGGCTCATTTTCTGTAGCCGTCAATGATTTACGAGAAAACACCATGTATTATTTTCGAGCCTATGCAATTAATACAAAAGGGCTCACATATGGCAACGAGCAAAGTTTCAAAACTTTATTTGCACCTGTAATTCCCAATAGCAAATAATTTTTGCGAGAAATAGCTCGTTTATCTTATTGCTACTCTTTCCACTCGATCGGAATAATAACCTCATTTTTTCTTCCAATGAATTGATAAGGAGCATTATATCCTAAGAAGGTAAAGTCACCGGTTGTTTTAACCTTATTTTTATCAAGTAGTTGCTTAAGGGCAATTTGCTGTTCGTTGATTTTTTCGTCGGTAGCATATCCATTAAACGTAATCACAGCGACATATTGAGCTGTAGATTTAGAAATGTGCACATTTTCGTCCTTGGGTACGGGTAAAGTTGCCTCTGTATAATTTTCTGGCATAACAAAACTCATGGTCGAGCCCTTTTCATTAAAAGCCATGTGCACGGGAGCCGTCATCGAAATACTTTTCCCTTGGTCATTTCCTCCAAATATATATCCAGCCAACTTCCTGAATCCGTTGCTGGCCACCGACTTGTAATCAGTTCCTGAACTGTAAATAGTGGCTAAAGTAGCTTGTGGATAAAACCTGATTTCATAGCCTGCTTCTTTTTTAACCAACCTGTATTTCTGATTTTCGGTCTTGAACACGGATAAAGATTTAAACGATAAAAAAATGCTGACCACTAAAAATAGTGCGATATACGGAATTTTATTTTTCATGTTTGCTAAACCTTTTACGCTACGGAATTGTTCAAAATTTTAACGTTTTTATTTAAATAAAGCGATCATAATTTTACCTTTTACTTCGTCTCCTAAAAATTTTAAGTCAACTATTGATTTTTCCAAAAGAAAGGTTTGCCAAAAAGCGAAATTGATTAACTAAATTTAAAATCCGAGGTATTTAAAAGTTATTCTTTAATCATTAATTTTTTACGAACATGAAGAAAATTGCTTTGTTATTAATGATGTGCAACGCCGCTTTTGCTCAGTCAAAAGCTGATTTATTAAGTGCTGCCAAACTTTTTGATTTAACATTTACCACGCAGGAGCTGGATACACTTTATTCCGATGTGGTTGATAATGTAGCGAATTACAAGGCGATGCATGCGCTATCCTTGCCGAATAATGTGCCATTGAGTTTATGGCAGAACCCGAGACTTCCAGGAATGAAATTCAATTCGGTTAAGCGCCCTGTAGTTTGGACCCAAGCACAGCTAAAATTACCTTCAAATAAGGCAGATTTAGCTTTTTTTTCCATTAATCAATTGGCTCATTTACTAAAAACAAAGCAAGTGACCTCGGTGGCATTAACGCAATTATTTATTGAGCGGATTAAGACTTATGGGCCAACTTTACAATGTGTGATTAGTATTCAAGAGGATTTGGCCTATGCGGAAGCGCGGCAGGCGGATCGAGAAATAGCTGCAGGAAAATATCGAGGATTGTTACATGGCATTCCATATGGCTTAAAAGATTTATTTTCAGTCAAAGGAACTAAGACTACGTGGGGGGCGGCTCCTTACAAAGATCAAGCGATTGAAGAAGATGCGTACGTGTATTCAAAATTAAAGGAATCGGGCGCTGTATTGGTAGCAAAATTCACGTTGGGGGCGTTGGCGATGGGTGACTACTGGTTTGGTGGTAGAACGAAAAATCCATGGAATTTAAACTTTGGTTCTTCAGGGTCATCTGCCGGATCCGCTTCCGCTACGGTAGCTGGTCTTGTTCCTTTTGCGATCGGGACGGAGACATGGGGAAGTATTGTTTCGCCCGCAACGACTTGTGGCGCGACTGGATTACGACCTACTTTTGGACGTATTAGTCGGTCTGGCGCCATGGCATTAAGTTATTCATTGGATAAAGTAGGACCTATTTGTCGGTCAGCTCAAGATGCTGCCATTGTTTTTCATTACTTACATGGAACTGATGGGAAAGATTTAGCGGCTGTGGATATGCCTTTTAACTACAATGCCAATCTTTCGCTGAAAGGAATGAAAATTGCCTATGCCAAAAACTATTTTGACAAAATTAAAGATACATCCCGGAGTGAATGGAGGGTCCTGGCCGATTTGAGAAAGCAGGGTGTTCAATTAGTACCAGTTGATTTTCCGGATGAAAATATTTACACGTTTAATATCATGGATGTAATTATCGGGGCAGAATGTGCGGCGCAGTTCGACGAATTGACCCGAAAAAACATCGATGATCTACTCACCCGTCAAACCAAAAATGACTGGCCTAATCAATTCAGAGCTTCCCGTTTTATCCCTGCCGTGGAATACATAAACGCACAGCGACATCGCTACACCTTAATGCAAAAAGTTAATGAGGTAGTCTCTCAATACGATGCAATTATTTGTCCTTCCCGCGGAGGCGGCAACCAGTCGGCGATTACCAACTTAACCGGCCATCCCGTTGTTTGTGTCCCTACGGGTTTGGATGCTAAAACGAAGCTTCCTACCGGAATATCGTTTGTTGGCAAATTATACGACGAAGCCACAATCTTACGCATCGCACAATTTTTTCAAGATCATACTGCGCATGAGGATATTTACCCAAGTGCATTTTTATTGTAGTGTTTTAGGGACCTGAACGTGTCATGTTCAATGCACAGATCAGTCATTTTATACGTTTGGAAAAAATGAATGAATTGAAAATAGCTTACTTCTTTTTATCCTTAATTTTTACATTAATCTCTTGTAAAAGTATGCCCGTACGACCTGAAAATCAAATAACGTTTGACCTAGATTATAATCATGATTTAGATAATAATGATAATTTTTCTCCCGATGATCAGTGGCTTGTGTACGATACTAGGACGGACGAAGGAGGCATCGCTATTTCGAGTAAAATTGAAAAAGTTCACGTAAAGACCGGGGAGAAAAAGGTTTTATATGCGCTAAAGGAAAACACCCAATGGGGCCCTGGCGTAGGTGCCGTTAGTTATTCTCCCATCGATTTTTCCGTGGTTTTCATTCGTGGATTAATGCATAGTTCGAAAGAAAATCCCTATCAGCAATGGCGCCGGACGGGTGTAATTATTGATGAAAAAAATCCGAATGTTCCCATCCGCATGGATGCGCGTGATGTGAATTTTCCATTTACGGCAGGTGCGTTGCGGGGTGGTACGCACCGACATGAATTTAGTGGGGATGGCAACTGGATTGGCTTTACCTATAATGATGCGATCATGCAATCATTGGAAGCCAAAACGGGTAAAAAACACAACTTAAGAACGATTGGTGTTGCTAAAAAAAATCACCCCGTGAAAGTTGATAGCGGGATAAATGGTGAAAATAATTCAGGAGCGTGGTTTAGCGCACTCGTGGTTCACGTGGTATCTAGTCCTACGCCTGGATCTGATGAAATCAGGCAAGCATTAGGCGATTCCTGGGTGGGCAAAAATGGGTATCCACTTGCTGAGGGAGGTTACCAAATGGCAAGAAGCTTTATTGGAACTGTTAATGATGCAAACGGAAAACCGGTAGATGAAGTTTTCCTAGTTGATATTCCCAAGGAAATAAATCAAAATGGATCTTTGGGGCCTTTGGAGGGCACCTTAGATTACATGCCCTTCCCACCCAAAGGAGTCATACAAAAACGATTGACTTATACATCTGAAACTGCAAACCCAGGTTGTGCGGGTATCGTTCGAAGCGATTTGATGGGTGAAAACCTGGCCTATTTAGCCTACGATATTAACGGAATTAGGCAAGTTTTTACAATTTCTCCGAAGGGAGGGAAGCCCCAACAAATCACAAAACATGATAAATCGGTAACTAGCAGTTTGCGCTGGCATCCGTCAGGTAAATTTATTTTCTATGTGTACGAGGGAAGAATAGTCCAGTGCCAACTAGGTTCGGATGCATTTGAAAATCGAATGCAATACTTGACGGCTAAGCAGCGCAACGAGCCCACCAACATTGTTCTTTCGCACGATGGGAAAACGGTAGCGTTTAATCGAAAAGTAATGAATTCGAAAAATCAAGAAACGAAGCAGATCTTCACAATTAGCTTACCCTAACGCATCATTCGTTCAAATGTTTTTTGAAGAAATTTAGTGTTCTACTCCAAGCTAAATCAGCCGTTTCTTTCTGATAACGCGCCGGGGATGAGTCATTATTAAAGGCGTGTTGGGCCCCTTCATAAATAAACAATTGATAATCTATCTGATTACTTTTCAATGCATTTTCATAAGCTGGAATCCCCGCATTGATACGTTCATCTAAACCGGCATAATGAAGCATCAATTTGGCTTTAATTTTAGGAACCATTGCAGGGTCGATTTGCCGACCGTAATAAGGCACGCCTAAAGTTAATGCAGGATCCGCGGCGGCCAAATCATTGACAATACCACCGCCCCAACAAAATCCAATGCAAGCCGTTTTTTGATTACTATTTTTCAATGTTCTGAGGAAGCTTAGCCCACTCAGCATATTTTCAATATTTTGTTTCGCATCTAATTTTCCGATTAGCGTACGTCCCTCATCTTCGTTTGTTGGCGTACCCCCAAATTGACTCAATCCATCAATCCCTAAGGCAATAAATCCCTCCTTGGCAATTCGCCTCGTCACATCTTTTATGTGTGGGGTTAAACCTCTGTTTTCATGTATGACTAAAACAGAGCCCATGCGCTTTTTCGCCTGCTTGGGTTGGACCAAATAGCCTTTGATAACACCATTAGGTGATGGAAATTCCGTTATCGAAATGAGTAGGTCGCTATCATCCTCGGCAACTTGTGCACTTGCCGCATAACTCCCCTCTAAAACGGGTAAAATAGTGCTTAAAGCAGCTGTTCCTCCGATTAATTTGGTTAATCGGTTTAAAAAAACTTCCCTGCTTAAAGGCTTGTGTGTATATTCATCAAATAGTTGAATGATTTCTTGATTTAATTTCATCGTAAATTTTATTTAAAATGGTATTTTTCAGGAATAATTGGCAATATAAAATTTTATTGGCGGGGTTTATATGTTTGTGCCAACTAGCACAAAAATTTTCAATTACATAACATTGGTACCTATGAGAAAATTAGTCCAAGCATTGTTTTTTATTTTGTTTGCATTTTCGAGTCAAGCTCAGATCGTTGACTTTTCAAATGCCACGATACATGTGACAAAAGAATTAAAATCTCCCTATCGAGAAACCTATCTTAGGCTAATTCAGGAAGAGATAAAAAAGCGGACCGACCTAAATTTGCGTGTGCAAGATAAATCGGATGCGATGCCAATCATCGCCTTGGTGTTCGCGACAGATCAAAATTTGCATGGTATTTCGTTACCCCAATTGCCTAAAAATTCCCCTGCATTTGCCAAAGAGGGATATGCTTTTTCAATCGATATAAGTACTAAAAGGCCTATTTTATGGCTCATAGGTGGGGATGAAAGGGGTATTTTATTTTCCTTAGGTGAGTTTTTCCGAAAAGCCCATTTGTCGAAGCATAAGATTTTAGTGGATAAAAAATATGATGTAGTAGTTTCACCGCTGCATACAATTCGTGGCCATCAGTTGGGTTATCGGAATACCGCCAATTCATGGGATGCTTGGGATGCGAAGCAGTATGAACAATACATTCGAGATTTAGCGCTTTTTGGAACGAATGCGATTGAAAATATTCCCATGGAGGACAGTCCGCTAGGGCCTCACATGAAATTATCACGGGAGGAAATGAATATTAAATTAAGCCAAATCTGTTTGAATTATGGGCTGGATTACTGGGTTTGGACACCTGCTATTGTGGACTTAGCCGATGAAGCCAAGTTTAAGCAGGAGGTCATCAAGCACACTGATTTTTATAAAAGAACGCCCAAGATAGATGGCGTTTTTTTTCCTGGGGGTGATCCTGGAAGTAATCATCCGAAATATGTGTTGCCTTTCTTAAAAGCCCTATCAGCAGAGCTGAAATTATCTCATCCGGGAGCGGGAATGTGGGTTTCTTTGCAAGGGTTTAGTGATGAGGAGGTTAATTATTTTTACGAATACTTGGAAAAATATCAACCCAACTGGTTAGTGGGTGTCGTTACAGGTCCAAGTAGCCCTGATCTGGCAAATACGCGTTTCAGATTACCCAAGCAATACAAGCACCGCCATTACCCGGATATCACACATACGGTGCGTTGCCAATATCCTACGGAGAATTGGGATCAAGCATTTGCCCTAACAGAAGGTCGTGAGGTTTCGAATCCTCAGCCGGTTTATTATGCTAAAATACATCAGCGATTTGCGCATTTGACAGATGGATTTATAGCTTATTCAGATGGGGTTCATGATGATGTCAATAAAGTTATTTGGAGCCAAAGATCGGTTGATCCATCAAAAGATGTGCGTGATGTCTTGGTTGAGTATGCACGGTTCTTTTTTGGCAATCATGTATCAGAACAAGTAGCTGATGGCATTTTGGCTTTGGAGGGTAATTGGGTGGGTCCAGTAGAGGAAAATGGGGGTATTGAGACAACGTTCGCGTACTGGACAAATTTAGAAATTCAACATCCGACGCTGAAGAATAATTGGCGATGGCAACAGCTGTTGTTGCGTGCATATTACGATACCTATATCAAACGGCGAAAAATTCATGAGCAAAAATTAGAGAATCAGGCGAATTTAATCTTAACCAAAGCTAGTCAAATAAGGGTACTTAAAGCCATGGAAATGGCGCTTGCGAAGGTTAATGAGGCAGATAATGCATCTGTAAATTCAGATTTACGTCAAAAAATCATCTCTTATTGCGACGCATTATTTACCTCCATTGGTCTTCAATCGAGTGTGGTGAAGTATCAGGCAAGCGGTGCGGAGCGTGGGGCCGTATTGGATTTTATTGATTACCCCTTAAATAACCGGTGGTGGTTAGCTGATGAATTCGAGAAAATTAAAAAAATGACCAAGGAAGAAGATCAATTAGCGCGCATCGCAGTGATTGCGAACTGGGAGAATCCAGGGATTGGTAGTTTTTACGATAACGTATCGGATGTCGCGAAGGGTCCTCGTGTGACGACTCGAACGGATGATGGAACGGATGTGCTATGGGAAGAAAATGGTAAAAGTAGGCGCCGATTATCCTCTCAGTTATATCAAAATTTTCCCAAACTAACGTATGTTGACCTAGACCCCAATGCGAAATATTCCATTCGGATTTCCGGTTATGGAGAAGCCTTACTACGTGTAGATGGCGTTCGCATTGCGCCGACGCTATATCAAAAAGGCATGGGGGAGTTCAAAGAGTTTCAGCTGAGTCCACAGTATGTGCGCGATGGAAAAATTGAGGTTTCGTTTGATGAACCGGAGGAATCTCATTTAAATTGGCGTCAGCATTCCAAAGTTTTTGATGTGTGGTTATTTAAAAATTAACATAAAATTTATTTTAGTTAACATCTGTTGCGGTACCTTTTAGTACATTTAAAAAACAATAACTTATCCATGGAAAATCATCATTCAATCTCGAGGAGACATTTCGTTAAAAATATTTCGTTCGCATCTGCTTTTTTTGTGGGTGGTGGATTTCGCTCATTTTCTGAGCAGGAGGTAAACCTAGTAAAGGATCAGGTCGTTATGCGCTTTGCGGTTGCCTCTGATTCGCATTATGGCCAGCCGAATACTCCGTATGAGGCGATGATGGATACAATTATTGAAAAAATTAACCTTTTCCATGGTTCAAATCCACTTGATTTTTGTGTGATGAATGGAGATATTGTTCATGATGAAAAAGCTTTTTTGCCGCTTGCCAAAAAGAAATTGGATGGATTCCGTATGCCTTATTATGTTACTCGGGGAAATCATGATAAATGTTCTTCAGATTTTTGGCAAAACGTGTGGAACATGCCTTTGAATCATAACCTAGTAGTCAAAGATTCTGTTATTTTATTGGGTGATACGTCGAACGAACAGGGTACCTATGTTTCTCCTGATCTAGCGTGGTTAGCTTCTCAATTAGAGGCCAATAAACTACGTAAAAATGTATTTTTGTTTTTACATATCCCGCAGGCGAAATGGACTAAAAATGGGATTGAAACACCTGCATTTTTTGAGTTGATAAAGAAATATCCCAACATTCGGGCTGTGTTTCATGGTCACGAACACGATCAAGATGGTGTTCAAATGGTAGGCAAACTACCTTTTTTGTTTGACTCACACATTGGTGGTAGCTGGGGCACACCACATAAGGGTTTTCGCGTAGTTGAACTCCTGAATAATGGAACCGTTCTTACATATTTGATGGATCCTACGAATAAAAGGAACGAGCTAAGCTACGGATTAATGTCTTAAACGGGCTTCTATTGCGCGACTCAATAACGTAATTATCGCGTCCGGCAGTAGATGTTACTAAAATTCTTTTTCACCAAATTCACTACTAGATAACTTTAGTTTTTTCTCACTAGATCGGAAATTATAGGATAGATTTAAGAGGAAAATATTGGTTTCTTGAATGTAATTTGTTGAGGTATAAAAGTTATCGCCTGTTGTAGAAATGCTTTGTTCATTTACCTTCATGTTCCCAAATGCCAAATTCTGCCACTGAACTGTCAGAAATAATTTATTTTTCAAAACGCCTTTCTTTAGGCTTATGTTGGGTTGATAAAATCTTGAATCAATACCTTGAGCCGTGTTTTTAGCGGAGAGATAAGCTAAATTAAACTGCGCTGAGGTGGAGGTATTTATTTGGTAACTGATGTTTGAATTAATTGAATAGACCAAACCGCTGGAATTTACAGCAACTGAATTATTGAATAAGGCACCTTTTATCTGTAAGCTATAGATGTTTCCGCCTACGAACATCCTCAAATTTTTAAAAGGGGAGTGGGTAAAGCCCATGTCGGATCCAACTAATTGTGCTTTTCCTGCATTGGTGTATATTCTATTCAAAATGGTATCATTATATACGCTATTGACGCGATTAACGATATTATCTATTTGCTGCGTGTAAAGCGTTAGATAAAATGAGGACTTTTTGAAATCTTTTGTAAATCCTGCCTCCATAATTCGAATAAATTCGGGTAGAATGGATGGATCACCTTGCTCGAGTGTTTCGCTATGTTCTCTTTCTGGGTACGGATTAAGTTCGCTATTCGTAGATCGTTGAACTCTCCTACTGTAGGCTATTTTAAATCGTAAATCATCTTTAAAGTTATAGAGGATATTAGCCGACGGGAAAAAATTAGCAAGTTTCAAAACAGAACTTGATGCCGATTTAGGTACCTGAAAGTCTCTAAAAGCATTTTCATAACGCAAGCCGGATGTAAATTCTAATTTTTTAAAGACACCGCCATATTGGGCATAGAGTCCATGAATTTTATTAATGATTTGTATTTGGGCTGAAAAATTTGGATTTAAAACCAGTGGCAATCCGTTGCCCGATTTTTGAAAATAATTAAAGACCCCATTTTGTGATTGATTTCGATATTGATATCCCATGGTAAGTTTTCCTATGCCCAACGAAGTTTCATAATCAATTTTTAATCGATAGGCATTAAGTGGATTTTCCCCGGTATTTAGTGTGTATTGTAGCGTGTCAGTAGTATTTCTTTCCCGTAAGTTTCTGTTTTGGGTGAATCCGTCAATCATCGCATATTCATGTAGTCCCGAAAGGCTTAAGCTGGATTTATTTCTAAAACGATGGGTATAATCTACGTTATAGACATTAAAGTAGCCCGACTTTAAAACCAGATTAGAATTAAAATAATTAGTTCGTCCAATTAATGTATTTGTTAAAACATTGTATTTCGAATTGGTGTAAAATATGTCGGCAGTGCGGTATTGATTCTTTTTGCCTATATATACGCCAACGAGCAAATCATCGTTTTTTGTCGGCGTATAAAGTGCAGAGCTTCGGAATCCATAGCTATCACGTTTAAAACTTCTTTCTCCTTCGCTAGGAAACGAGGTTAGCACATTTTGAATTGTTGTCCTTACATCTCCAATACGTCTTCCTGCAATATCATTTTGTAAATAATTGAATGAACTAGCCATATTCCATTTTCCTTTTTGAAATGTAGCGCTTAGATCAAAGCTTTGTCTACTGGGTTCCGTTGCATTTTCATATTGTTTAATTCTTGGAAGGCCATACTGCATATTGGAGGAGAAGGACCAACCATCTTTTGTGCCTTTTTTAGTAACAATGTTGATAATTCCGGCTTTGCCATCTGCATCATATTTGGCAGTTGGGGCAGTTATCATTTCAATATTTTCAATCGTATTAGCTGCGATTTGGGCAAGTATCGTAGCGGCGTCTACTTGGGTTGGTTTTCCATCGATTAAGATTAAAAATCCTTTTGATCCCCGCATGGAAATTTCTCCTTCGGCATTAATCATGACGGAAGGGATATTCTTAAGTACATCTGCGGCGGTTCCACCTTTAGCTACCTCAAATTGATCCGCTTTAAAAATTTGTTTTTCCAAGGTTGACATGACCTTGATCTTTTCTTTTGAAACTTGGATGGTTTCTAATTCTTGATTCTGTGGTGTTAGATAGATAGCACCAAGTTTCAATGGACCATTTAGTTGATCAACTAATATGTCAATAAGTTTAGTTTGATAGCCTACGTATTGAATTTTTAGGCTATATGCTCCTGCTTTTACACCAGTAAATTCGAAAAAACCTTTTTCATTTGCTATTTGTCCTTTGGCTGCACTGGGTTGATTTTTTGACACAATTTGAACAGATGCAAATGAAAGTGGTTCTCTTGTCAACGAGTCTATTAGTTGGCCATTTATTGACTGATTTTTTTGGGAAAAACTTGTAAAACAAACGAATAGCAAAAGATATTTAAACATCACGGAGGTAAAATAGACTATTAAAGTAAACAGATATTATTTAAAGCCTGTATTTCCTTACAATGAATTTTAAATTATTTTTAAAGAGGTAAGCCTGAAAAACTAGGTGTTGGAAGGACCAACTAGCTTGATTGCGCGTATTTGTAAATCGTGTGATTTGCCAACTAATAAACCTTTACCGCACGTACGAAATATTCTGCACGCTTGTTGGCAATGAAACCACTCATTCCAAAACTAAAACTATGTCTCCACGCACTTTCTTCATTTACCTCGGAGGAACTCCAATAATAGGTGTTTTTAAATCCACCGATTTTTTGCCTGTTTTGGTACAAAAAACTTAATTCCTCGCGCGATGGTAAATGCCAACCATCTCCTAATTTAGCGCAAGCTTTTTTTGCATCTTGCCAATTCAATTTCTCAGGAAGATCAAATTCGGCAACGTCCAATTTTCCAATTCGGATAGGATTTTCAATGGGACGCAGGGATGTTTGTGCCATGAGCAGACAGTTTATAAGCAGGAAAGGAAATATCAATAACTTTTTGATTTGGTTTGTTTTTAAAAAAGTATCAAATATTAATTTTTAGTGCATTAGCGAGTTTTACGTTAATTAATTCGCCTTTTTTAGTCAATTTTTTCAATTTCGACACTAAATGGTAAAATCATTTTACCCTTAATCAAATAATAGGGAATCAATTCCCCATTTAATTCGGGAAGTGTTATATTTTTCATTTCAATTAAATCCGTATTGGTATCATTCTTCATTTGATTAATTATTGAATTTGTTTCCAAATACATTGCCCCTCCTGCACTAATTGGCTTTATGAATTTAAATTTAAAATTATACTTGCCTTTTAAAATACTGACGTTCCATTTTCCAAATATTAATTCTTGA
>NZ_CBAUBA010000028.1:0-34779 GCF_964796385.1 Aquirufa sp.
AAAAGATATTCCTTACTTGTTCTACCACTTGAATACTTACTAAAGATAAATTTAGATAATGGATTTTCTATAATCTTTACCGGTTTTTGAGTCTTTTTTTGAATGATCGGAAACACCTTTTTATCAAAATCAAAATTCTCAATTCTCATCCTTACTAAATCACTATAACGTAATCCCGTACTACACGAGAAAAGAAACATATCTTTTATTACTTCATAGGTTGTCCAATAATGAAACATCCCTTCAACTGGTTTTGTCTCAATTTCAAACTTCTTATTCCTTTTTAAATTTTTATTTTCATCTCTAACCGAAACAATTTTTTGTTCTTTAATCAGATAGTCATTCCCATTCCAGTTTTTAAATTTTGATACATCAAGTGTTTCACCATAATCAAAACCTTTACAAGTGAACAATACCTTCAATTGTTCAAGTGTCAATGATAATATTTCCTTATATGAAGTATTAAGATTGTGTTTATAATTCAAAGATGGGTGAGTTATGTATTTACGTTTGAAAGACCAGTTTAATAGTATTTTCAATTGATGATAAACCTTAACACTTGTTGAATTAGATAGTTTCTTGTTGAATAGGTATTCAAACATTAATTGACAGAAATCTTCGTTTATTTCGTGAATGAATAACTCCTCTTTGTATGTATCCTGAATAAACGACTTAATCAAACCAATTCTATATTTGTTAGACTTGTAATCTGCAAGTTGGTTCCCCAGTTTAATAGATTTCAAATACTCATCCATCAAAAATTGAATGGAATAGGAGTTTACAGAATCTTCAATCTGGGTTTTAAAAACAGTTTTGTTTTCAATGATTTTTAGATTTCTTTTAACTAATGCACCAGTTGGTTCTTGTGAATTTGTTTTGATGTTAAAAATGACTTGTTCTACCTTATGTGTGAATATCCTTAAAATTTCATTCTTCTCTATAAAATTCGGTTCGGATGGTTTGATTGGGGAAGACAATTTATTCTTTGTCCAATTCCGTTTTTCACACTTAATACCAGTACTAAAATCTGTTTGTGTAGAGTGATAATGATACCTCAATATCACATAAACATCATTAGTATCATTAACCGGTTTACAGATATAACTTAACTTCATAATACAGTGGAATTTGAAAATCAAAGATAGTGATATTCTTCCACTAATTCGTGGAAAAAATCCACGAATTAAAAATACAAAATTTCATTTATCTGATGTAACTAACTGATAATCAGTTCAAAATTACTTAAAGACCAAAAGAGGTATGGTTCCGGGATCTACCACTTCAATTTTTAGAAACCCCTGCTTTTTGAGTAGGGGTTTTTTTGTGGATTACATGTGGCCTATTGTTTAGGATGTTTTACCGCTAAATACATGATTTTCTCGATAGTTTTTGAGATATTTATGTTTTAAATGATTTCCAATCCTATATTATAATGTATTATGAGTCATACTAGGTATACCGTTTTTGATAATAATATCATAAGCGATGTTTTTGGCGAAGAAGTGGTTTTGGTTAACCTTGAATCAGGCGTATATTATAGTTTACGAGGTTCTGCCACTCAAATTTGGATTCGATTAGTTAGTCAGTATGCAATCCCAGAAATTATTACAGATTTACTGAACATATATCAAGTTGCTGAGCAAGATTTGGAGGTAGATATTGATCAGTTTATAAATCAACTAATTGATTTTAAAATTATTAAGATTACATCTGATTCAAATAGCAAGCCAATTGAGTTTACTGTAAATACTACATTACTTGAATATAATGCTCCTATTTTGGAGACATTTTCCGACATGCAAGAAATTCTTCTTCTTGATCCTGTTCACGATGTTGATAAAGCTGGCTGGCCCATTAGTAAAAATTTAGACACCCGGTCCTAATCGATACCATGGGGGGTAAAGACTATTTTTATGAATCAGTATTTAAAATAACTGATGATGTTTTCAATTTTAGTTCAGCAATTGAGAAACGATGTATTTTAGTTGCGGGACTATCAATTGAATGCCGATTTGCTGGAGATGCCCTCCTGCCCGTTATCATACCTGCTTTAGAACATCTATTAGTTAATGCAAGTGAAGGACATTCGTCCTATAAAATTGACATTTGGGATAGTGAGTCTACTCAAATGGAATTTCCCACATCACCCTGCGGTATCGATGAAATTCTAGTTCGGGGAGAACTCGAAGGGTTTAATTCTGACCGTTTTGAGGCTGCATTTTTCACACATGCCCGAATGCTTACAGTTATCGATCATGATCTCAAACGTGGTGTCGTATGTTTAGCCACTAGTTTAGATATTCCTGCCTTCGAACTTGCGTGTCCTTTAAGGGGAATTTTAAGTTGGATTTTACGTCGGAATGACACTGCTATGATTCATGCTGCATCAGTAGGCACACCCGATGGTTGCGTATTAATTGGCGGTAATAGTGGTGCAGGAAAATCATCAACAGCACTTAGAGGGCTAGCTGGAGGTTTATACTATTTTGGTGATGATATTTGCGCGATTTCAAATAGGCTAAATAGTCCAAAAGTCTATGGAATTTATTCTTCTGGAAAAACATTTAGTTCAGATTTAAAATTATTCCCAACCTTAAAATCATCTGTTCATAGTCATTTTGAGGAATTTTACGAAAAAGAAGTTTACTTCTTTAATAATCAATTTCATGCGCAACTTCCCCAATCAGGGGAGATTAAGGCAGTTGTTATTCCACATCAGGATGCTTCATTGACCATTGGTTTTCAAAAAATACCCTATGCAAATGCATTAAGTGTCATGTGCTCCTCCACAAAAAATTTACTTCCGAATGCTGGGAATGAAATGTTTCACATATTAGTATCAATTTTGCATCAAGTTCCTTGTTATCGGTTTAACTTGGGCAATGACCCAAGCCTTATTGCAGATTCATTAGCTCATTTTATTTCGTCATTGAAACCATCTCATCGCTAAAATGAATGATTATTTTAAGCCAAGAGAAGGTCTTCATGCGCTTCATGAGGATTTACATACTAGATCTTGTAAAATTGCATTCTTAGGGAATAGTATTACTGCTCAAAAAGAAGGCTATGCATATCAATTAGCTAGTCAAATCAACGACAATTTCCTGCCTAATCATGAATTTATCTATGCTGGAATAGGTGGAGTAGGTTCTTTAGCATCTTGTTTTTTAATGGATGACTTTGTAGTCCGTTATAAACCCGACATCTGTTTTGTTGAATGTACGGTCGCTGACATTGGGTACGCCACGCCACCTCAATATATAAAACCAGCCGTAGAAGGTATTATTCAAAAACTTATTGCATCATCTACTCAAATTTGTTTTCTGCACCTTTTTAATACCCATACTTCAGCTAATCGAGCAGATGAAATCATTGAGGATTACGAAGAAGTTTTGGCTGAATATAAAATAGCATCCATCAATGTGCGTGAAAAAATTTATGCCGGAATACGTAATAGCGTTTACCAACAAGCAGATATTCTTTATGATGGCGTGCACACAACAAAACAAGGAGCGACAATCTATGCAGAGGCAATCATGCATGCTTTCATTCCTATGCTAAGCCTTAAGACGGATTTGCGGAATCTCCCGGATTTAAATTTTTCTAGTAAATTTAGATATACACAAATTGTCTTACCTGAATCATTGCTTTCAGAAACGTCGCTAAATCTTGTTAAATCAAGATTTAGAGGCTTAATTAAGTATGTTCAAATAGACAATGAATATGTATTTAAAGCCTTATTGACAGATGGGGTCATAGTCGGGTTATTTATCATTGCAGATGATTCATCAGGCGTATTACATGTCTCTTATGAGGAGAATTCATTGGATATTCAAACATATGATCAATGGTGTCATAAGGAGCGTATTCAGGCAGTTTTACTTGATGAGCCAGTTGCGGAATTTCAAGATCTCAATATTTCATTGTCCAGATTAGACAGAGCAGAAAGAGGGGCAAATGGATCTGCGAATGAGTATAGACATTTAGGTAGTTCATGGAAATTAATAGGTTTGATGGTTGCATATACACACGAACCTTCCGTTAAAACAAAATTATGGTAAACGTAAATCAGGAGCCAATCGTGAGCGTTATAACTGCGACGTTGAATGCAGAGAAGTATCTGAAGGAGGCCCTTAACAGTATTATAAACCAGACGTATCAAAATTTTGAGATTTTGATCATTGATGGGGGTTCAACCGATAATACCCAAACAATTGCTAGCTCATTTCCGCGTGTATCTTTCATTAATCAAAAGGGGTCCGGACTCTTTGATGCATGGAATCAAGGTATAAAAATGTCCAAAGGGCAGTTTGTCGCTATTTTAGATAGTGACGATATTTGGGAGTCTAGCACCTTGACAAATCATATGAATGCTTTATTAAGCGATCCTTCCAAAATAGGTTCTGTAGGCCATGTTAATTTCTTCATTGAAAAAACGCAAACTCCTCCTCCTGAATTCAAGTTGGCTTTATTAGAAAAATCTCATCTAGCTTATATGCCTGGCTGTTTTATGGGGCGTAGGGAAATTTTTAATCGAATTGGTTATTATGAGACAGAATGGAAAATAGCGAGCGATATTATTTGGTTTGGTAAAGTCAAAGAATTAAATGATGAGATTTGCTTATTAGATCACGTGGTATTGAACAAACGAGTTCACAAAAATAATATTTCATATAATTCGGTCGATGAAGATATTTATGGTCGTGAATTATTAAAATTGTTGCATCTAAAGTTGAAATCCAGACGGGAATAAGATAATATGAATTTCATTCAACGAGTTGAACTTATTCAAAAAATCAACGCGTCTGTTTTACAAAAAAATGGATTCGCGATGGGGAAACTGGGCTTTTCGGAGCAATTTCTTTTAGGTTATTTGCCATTCAAGGCGACTAATCCGGGAAATATTCAACTCAAGGCTTATGAGGCCATGCTACGATATCATTGTGAATTTCAGTTTGGGATATTTCCAACTGATACTTCTTTTTTACATGACTTTGCCCAATTTTATACAAAGCATGTTCAACAAATAGATATTCTAGGTCTTTTTCAGGCTGATCAAGAGGAGAAGATTATCATCGAAAGTGGTTTAAATGCACTCTTCATCCCCTATCAAATGACCGAGCCAGATAGGTCTCTTCCCGCAAATGAATCTAATTGTTATTTGCCATTTTTTGAAGGAAAGAAATTGCTGATTATTTCTCCTTACGCAGAATTGTTAAAAAGTAGGGCCAATAGAGATACATTTGAGTCAGTATGGCATAATATAGGTAAAAAGTGGTTTTTTGTGAGCGAAATTAGCTCTTGTGAGATTCCTTATTCTTATAAATATTCAATTCAAACCCATCAGAACTTTAAGAACTCAATCGATCTGTATAATACTATTTGTACCCGTATTGAGAGTATAGACTTTGATATTGCACTTATTGGTGCTGGAGCGTTAGGTCTACCGATAGCCAGTTATTTGAAAAGTCAGGGTAAGATAGCAATTTCTTTAGGGGGGCATTTACAAGTTTTATTTGGTGTAGGTGGCGGACGGTGGAATAAAGATGAATTTTGGATAAGAAACTACATTAATCAGCATTGGATTGACATGCCGGAAAATTATCATCCTGAAAATAAATCTATGTTAACAGATAATAGCGCATATTGGTAAATATCCAGACCTATGTTTCAGACACCAGTAGCCATTTTTATATTCAATCGACCTGAATGCACGCGGCAGCTAGTAGATTCTTTGGCTGTCATTAGGCCTACTCGTCTATTCGTGATTGCTGATGGCCCGCGGAATGAAAATGACTTTGTACTTTGTCAGCAAACACGTGCCATTATTGACGAAATTAATTGGCCATGCAATATTAAGAAACGATATGCAACAGTAAATGTGGGTTGTCGTGAGAGTATTCCAAGTGGCTTGCAATGGGTATTTGATCAAGTAGAGTCTTGTATTATTCTAGAAGATGACTGTATTCCGCAGCCTAGTTTTTTCCCTTTTTGTGAAGAATTGTTGCATTTATATCAAGATGATGTGCGTGTCATGACCATAGGTGGCCACAGAAGCGATGGGCCAAATGAATTTGACACAACGAGTTATTATTTTTCTAAATATCCAAGTGTCTGGGGCTGGGCCACTTGGAAAGAAAAGTGGGCAAAGTTTGACTTGAATATGGATAGTTGGGACGAGCTAAAAAATTCAGATTGGTTAAGTGAAATACTAACATCTCCTAAAGCAGTAACGTATTGGAGTCGAATTTTTGATCAAATGAAAAATGGAATGGATGCTTGGGATTATGCACTTACATTTGCCTGCTGGTTACATCGGGGTCTTTCTATTCGTTCGAAGGTGAATATGATCTCAAATGTTGGGTTTGGGAAAGATGCTACGCATACCCAACAAGTCGATTTGGGGGAAATTTATGCAAAATCAAGCAATATAAAATTACCATTGATTCATCCATCTAAGATATGTGTTGATGAATCCGCAGATGATCGGATTGAGTGGGTAAGTTTTAGTGGAATGAATGAGCGAAGGTTAGCCAAAGTTAGAGAACGAATTAATCTATTGAGGTCAGATGAAGGTTCTTGAAGTATTGCATATAGCGACCTATGAGTCATTGGGTGGTGCAGCAAGGGCAACCAAGCGTATTTATCTGGGGTTGAAAAAAGCGCCAATTATTTGTCACATGTTTACCATGCTAAAATCATCTGATGATGAAAGCATTCAGGTAGTTCAACCCAAGGACCCTCGTGCACAATTAAAGTATATTCATGCCCTTTTGCAGTCAAACCAAAAACAGAAACTTAATCAGAATGTAGTATTGGAATCCGGTGGAGATGTGAGTGCTGGAATAGTGGATGAAATAAATGAACATCCGGCGCCTATAGTTCATCTGCATTGGATAAATAATTTATTGTCCATTTCTGATATTGGAAAGATAAATAAGCCAATTGTTTGGACTTTACATGATATGTGGCCTTTTAGTGGGAGAGAACATTTGAGCTATGACCCTGATGCATATTTTTACAAAGACTCCACAAAAGTTTCTTCGGAGGATACGCTAAGACTTAAAATAGAAAATTGGGCACATAAAAATTTTAAAATTGTTGCACCTAGTCATTGGCTTGCTAATTGCGCTAAAAGAAGTATTCTATTTAATCAATGTGATGTAAGTGTTATTCCTTGCCCTATCGATCATGTATTATGGTCACCACAAAATGCAAATTCAAGTCGACTGGAGTTTAATTTTGATCATGCTAAACATCAAATCTTATTTTTAGGGCAAAATTTGATTAACGACACCAACAAAGGCTGGGATTTATTGCAAGCTGCATTAGCCATACTTTCCCAGATGCATGATATTGAATTTGAATTGGTTGTTGTGGGGCATTATGGTGAAATCTTAGTGGATTGTCCCTATAAGATTCATTCTTTGGGAGAGATTTCGGATGATGAGATATTGATTCAATTATATTCTACTGTTGACTTATTAGTCGTCCCTTCTAGATTTGAGGCATTTTCACAAGTAACCCTGGAGGCTCAATCCTGTGGATTACCCGTTGTCGGTTTTGACATTGGCGGTATCCCCGATATTTTAATCCACAAAAAAACAGGTTGGATTTCGCCGGCCTATGATCTAATTGACTTTGCGGAAGGGATACATTGGATATTGAGTGTAGATGGCCGTGCTGAGGAGTTGGGCAAAGGTGGCAGGACGCATGCCATTGAGAACTTTTCTTCAGAAAGGGTCGCGCAACTATATATGGACCTTTACCAACAAGTTATTTTTGGCGGAAAAAGTGAATTGAAAATTGATTTGGATGATAAGTTATAGGTCGGTTGATTTGGCTTGAATCACTCTTATTTGAAAATAGAAACCATTTGAATATTTTAAAAACGTTTAGTAATATTCTTGATATTGAAAAAATTATTATTTGAATGACTTGGTTTAATCTAGCCAACATTTTTATTAGCTGAATTAAGGATAACAATCGGATAATGTGAATTAAGAAATTTTGATTGATGGAAAGATTAATTCGATATTCTTTGTTTAGTTGCTGGACGGGATTTCCATTTATTTCATCGACAAGGTTAGCAGACTGTCTAATTAAATCACCCATTTTCACCAATCTTTCTGCATCAGTTGTAATTAATTTTAATTGATTAGCATCAATTTGACTTGATAGCGACAGCATATCGAAAATATATTTTGTATTATGGCCTTTTATCCAATTATGAAGATTAAATGCATTGGCAACAGTGATAATATATCTATCTTCTACTGAGGGAATGAAGCAAGATGGATATTTTTTTGCACGGACCTTTCGCTTCCAGAGATTTTTAGTAAATGTTTGAGAAGCGGATTTAGCTCCTGGAATTGCAGCGAAGTGCACATCTAAATCAAAGATTCTTTCTGTTTTTTGAAAGGTTTCTGCATGTGGTTTGATTGGGCTATTTAAATAAGACCAATTAGACAAGTTTTTGGATTTAGTCCACCCTATATTTTCAAATATCAGCCTACATTTCTCCCAGTCTTCTTCATGAATCAATAAATCTATATCGCGTGAAGTGCGCATAAAGGCAAGTGTGCTTCCGTCTAACATTTCACAAACCCCTTTAAGCGCGATGAACTCAATATTTTCTCGATCTAATGCGGCTGCAATCTTTTGATATTCATTGATGATATATTGATTTTTAGTCCAGGTATATCTAGGAAGGCCAGCTAAGAATTGTGCATTTTTGGGAATAAATTGTTGCCATTCACCATCTAGGCAACATGTCTGAATTTTATTCACGACTGACGGCATGAGTTCTTTACATGAAAACAATAAATCCTCATAGTCCTCGGTATGTTTCCATAACTCTTCCCAATACTTGATTGCTTCTTCTTTTTCACAAGAGATTAATCTCAGTATCGCTAATTCCTCATTACTAGGCTTAAATTTCAATATCCCTAATGGGATATCTTGGCTCAATTCAATCGCAAATTTTTTTCCCATAATTTACTGTTGATTTCTTCTGCGATCTAATGCTTCTTTTAAAACAGCCACATATTGTTTGGCATCCGGCCTATGTAACCGATCTAAGTTTCCCTCGTGAATTCTTCTAAATGCCAATACATCGGGAAGTACGATCTCTGTTAGTCCCATATGTTTTGCCCTATCGTACCAGTCGATGAATTCAGCCACTTTCCATTTTGATTGAAAATCACCAACTTTGAGAAAATCGCGTTTGGAAATTAAAAGGGTGATTGGACTATAACCTACAAAAGTCTTAACGTCTTTTTGAAGATCAGTATGGCCATTAATCGAAGAATCATAAAATTCTTTTACCTGACCGAATACCATATGCACCTTACTCTGTTTTGTGAGGATGTCTAATTGACTTTTTAATTTGTTCGCAGCCCACATGTCATCGGCATCTAAAAATGCGATTAATTCTCCTTTAGCATTCCTTATTCCATTATTTCTTGCTTCTGCAGCACCGGAATTCACTTGTTTGATTAATTGGACACGTGGGTCATGGATGCCGTTTATCTTTTCTTCAAAATTATCTGTTGAACCATCATCAATTACAATAACTTCAATTTTCTCGATGCCTTGTGATAGAACACTTGTGATAGCTTCTTGTATAAAAGGGGCATCATTATAGAGCGGAATAATTACACTAATTAGCGGTGCTGTGTTAGACATGAGTTTTCTTTTAGAGGAACAAGGCTAGACAAAAATAACCCTTTTTAGGTTTTTTTGAATCATATTTGTGTTTTACAATTAATACTGAATCGTGGATTCGAATTTGGTCACCTTCAAGTCTCTATTTTTTTTTGATAAAAGGCGCGCGTCTTTAAGTATTTTATTGTCAATCATACAATCAATTACCCTTTTACCGATAGGTCTAATTATTAAATATTTGTTTGATCACGTTCATGATAAGTATGACATGAACCTACTTCTCGCTGGTATCCTATCTTCACTTTTTTTGATTTTACTAAATACCGTGGTTGTGCTCTACAATAAGCATATATCATTAACGTTGATAAAAAATTTCATTTTAGATATAAGAGAAAAGCTCCTTCATAAGTTAATCTATTTAAATGCTCATTTCTATGTGGCTGAGGACCTTGACAAAATTCATAGTCAAATAGTTCAAGATACGGAGAGGTTAGATAATATGGCTGCGGCTTTACTGACCCAACTTATCCCGGCTATAATTGTAATTATAGGTTTGTCGGGAGTACTTCTGTACATGAATTTCAGCCTTTTTATTTTGCTTTTATTTTTACTACCACTTGTATATTTAGTAGGTGCTCGACTAAGTAAGAAGTTGAAAGGATCTATACAGATTTTTCATGAAGACTTTGCCAAATTCTCTGCGGGTGTTACATTTATTTTGAAATTTCATGATTTAATCAAAATTTCAAGTGCTGAGTTGGCGGAATTTTCAAAGCAGAAATTTATACTTCAATCGGTTCAAAAATCAAGCAAAAATGTAGCCTGGAATGCTACTGCCTATAATACGATACAAGGCAATTTAGTTGTTGTTGGAGGCTTTGTGGTGCTATTACTTGGAGGATTCCAAGTTATGAATGGTCAAATATCGCTTGGCGCATTAATTTCATTTTATGTCATTTTAAACGTCACGAGCTCATATTTTAAGACCATCATTACATTTGTTCCTGTAGTCGTTGAAGGGCAAAACTCGATTAATTCATTAGATGCGATATTAAGTAATGATTCGATCGAAATCACATCACTAGCTAATTTTAGATTTCAAAATTCCATTTCATTTCAAGAAGTTGGTTTTTCATATGGAGAGGCACAAATTTTGTTGAATACTAATTTTGAAATACAGAAGCATCAGATTTTTGGAATTTCTGGGGAATCAGGTTCTGGTAAAACAACTTTGATCAAGTTGTTGCTTGGGATATATCCTGTAGGGAGTGGTCAAATTTTGATTGATGGGCAAAATATTGAAAGGCTAAATTTAGCGGAATTCAGAAAGCAAGTGGGTTATCTTCCACAAGAGCCTATGTTTTTTGCAGGAACGATTATTGAAAATTTGACCTTTGGTTTAAATGAATTTAATTCGTCTGAAATTGAATTCCTGTGCTCTAAATGTTTGATTCATGATTTCATCATTTCATTACCCAATGGATACGACACGGAAATTGGCAATACTGGAAATAAATTGTCAGGTGGCCAGAAACAAAGATTGGCTTTAGCCAGAGCTTTAATTAGAAAACCGGAAATTTTGATATTGGATGAGCCTGATAAAAACCTAGATGGAAAATCTATATTATCAATTCTAGCTTATATTAAGCAAATGAAAATCACTACAATTCTTATTAGTCACAACAGTAGTTTATTGTCGAAAATTGAAAATCAAGTGAAACTTTAAGAGCTGGAACTATTCTTCCATTAATTGATTTACAAGCTCTGGCCGTGATTTAAGATTTTTAGCTAACGTAGAAAAGCCCGAGAACCTTGCATGATGTGCATTTTCAATCAAATTTGGGTAGAATAGATTTTTTGACTTAGCCATACCAATCAGATCGGCTAACATATTTATGTTGTTCAACTGAATAGTTTCTTCGGTTAATCTCCATTGAAAATGTATTGGAGTTTTATTGGAGAAATATTTTTCTATGTATGTTATTTCAGATTGCGTTAATATTTCTTTGGCATCTTGGATGGCATCTGAATTGTCCGTACATATTAAAATTCGTCGATTTAAAATCTTTGGTTTAAGTCTTTTCAGGAATGTTCTATAATCAGTCTGATAGTCTGTATTTCGGATATGAATAGAATCGTAATTGTTGCCCAAATAATTGATTTTGCGATTAATAGCATTTCTTAAGTCCCTCTTTAAAGAAAGCAAACCTAAGGTTTCAATGGATTGCTCGCCACCTCCAGACATGTGATGTACAATTAATTGTGCAGGATGATTTATTAAATCTTCAAATTTAATTTTAAAAGGTTTTTTTCGAATCTGTAGGTAATTAAAGATGAAACTAAATTTTAAAGATATCCTATTGAATGCTACATAATTTAATAACTTGAACAGGGTAAAAATTGAATTGAAATGCCTCCAGGTATACATTTTTTTTGATTCAATGGCTGCAAATCGATGATATATCCAGTCTATTTTACCTTCAAATTCATTTGGGAAGCATGTTAGTTGGCTAAAGTAATTTAAGTCCTCATTGCTCAAATCAAGTTTAATTCTATTGTTCGGAAATCGTAATTCGAAATAGTTCGAAAATGAGTCTGCAAGACCAGATAACCGCGTATCAATAAGTAGTATTCTGTTACTTTTTTGAGAAAATTTGTAAGCTTCCTGAATTTGGCATAAAACATCATTGAATCCACAACCTCTTGGGATACATAAAATGTATTTTTCTTCCATTGTATGTTTTCTAAAATTCAGTTTTATTCTTGATTGAAAAGATATGAAATTGTAAGGGCATTTGTAAAATTTTATAATTCCTACAATTGATTTTATTTCTCCAGATACGCATTTAAGTCAAATGTTTTATCTTGCAAACAAACCTATTCCCCTATGAACGATTTCTCCCGCCGCAACCTGCTCAAAGCAGCTGCGCTCGTGCCTTTTTCCACGTCGGCTGCGGCTTCTATTTCCGCAGCACGTACTGTTAAACCCGAATTATCCCTCAACATGTCCACCATCATGGGTCAAAAACTCGGCTTCATCCGTGAGCTCGAAGTATGCTCCCAAGCTGGGTTTCGCTCCTGTGAGATTTGGATGCCTACGTTGGAAGCTTATTTGAAATCTGGTGGGAGCATTTCCGAAGCCCGCAAACGCTTATCCGATCTTGGTCTTCGTATTCAAAATGCCATTGGTTTTGCCCAATGGATTGTTGATGACAATACGGTTCGAGCCGCTGGAGTTGAGCAATTGAAACGCGAGATGGACCTATTGGCCCAACTCGGCTGTACACGTACTGCCGCGCCACCCATGGGAGCCACGAAAGAAGCTGGCCTTGATTTGCGCCGTGCCGCGGAACGCTACCGGGTGATTTTGGAGCTTGGTGTGACGATGGGGGTTACGCCCCAACTCGAAATGTGGGGACATTCGAAAAATTTGAACCGCGTCGCAGATGTTTTATTTGTGGCTGCGGAAGCTGGCCATCCTTCTGCACGTTTATTACTCGATGTCTTTCATATCTACAAGGGAGGATCTTCCGTCGATTGCCTCCATACCGTTGGCCACGACGCCGTCGAGGTCTTCCACGTCAATGACTACATCACCTCATTGGCACCAGATCAAATCACAGACGCGGACCGCATTTACGTCGGCGACGGGGAAGCGCCCATTAAGAAAATTTTGGATCTCCTGAAACCTGAAGTCATCTCCCTCGAACTATTCAACAAAGAACTATACAAGCAAGACGCCCTGCTCGTCGCACGGAACGGCTATCAGAAAATGAAGGCTTTAATTCAGTAGGTGTGCATTTGCTACATTTTTTCGACTAGTGAATTAATCTGTTTTTCAGTGATTGATTTGCATAGAAAATGCTAGCTTATGATCTTTTGTTTCCCACCACCCATTTTTTAAGCGATTTTCGCAATCCAACCTGCAAACAATTCCGCCTCATAAGCACATGCCGCCGCGGCATGTTTTTCCCAATCAGGCGAGAACGCCTTCAATTGCACAATCATCTCCTCCAAATGCCCTTCTTCCTCCACAATAATGGATTTGACTTGCACCTTGGATCCGATGTCAGTTAAGATTTTTTGATAGATCGGGTAGAGCATATCTGCGCGAACCTCGATGGCATAGGTGACCAATAAATAGGCGGCCCATTTGACATCGGCGCCGGATAGGCCGAGGGCCTTTTTGGCATATTGACAGACGCGAACGTCCAACATATCTAAGTAATGGCGCGAGTCTTGTGGACTCAGCAACCACGCATCTGCATACGTTTCAAAGCCGGTTGGCAACAACTTGCTGATTTGCTTCTTCAAATAATAGGCATGTCGGTGCTCTTCCGCCGCATGTTTCAACACGATCAAACTGACCTCCGTTTTCGGTTCAAATTTGGAAATTTTCTTCGCCCCTACATTTTCCATGTAGGAAAGCGTGTTTAAAAATTTGGCATGCGTAAAGGCATCGGACGTGATTTTAGCAAACTTTTCGGCGATCATGAGCTTAATTTTAGGCACGAATATACCGAGCGATGGAGGGACATGTCAACAAACCTCCTAAATTTGAAATAGAAACCTTTTTTAATCCTATAATGGCTATGGAAGACGCGAAGTATCGCGTCTCTACTCCGGACTCTTTCCCTCCGGACTAATTCACTGCTAACCTCTTCGTCACCTTCCTCCCATCCAAGCCCGTAAACTGAACAAAATAATTACCCCGCGCCCAGGATGAGACCGGGAACTGCGCTGATTTCACGCCCTCAATGACCTGCGAATAGACTTTCAAACCCGACATGCTGTAAACATCCAGCATCCCATCCACAAAATTTGAAAATTGCAAACTGATCATATCCTTCCCAGGATTCGGGAACAACGTGTATTCAATAAACTGCTCATCCTTAAAACCAATCGGGAAACCCGAAAAACCAAATGCCCGCATCCCCAACTTATTCTTTAAAAATGGCCCAGCAAACGGGAATATCTTCGTCTTCGCATCAAAGTCCCGATGGAAATCCGGTAAATAAGAAATCACATTCCGATCATACTGCACATTAAATGTCAAAATCACCTTGCGCCCCTCTACTTCAATTTTGGTGATAAAAGGCCCCATCGTTTTGGCATTCAACTCATCATAAAAGAAATTTTGCGCTAACAACCTTTTTTGTAAAACCCCCGCCTCATCCTTCACCACCGTATCCAGCGTCGCCACCATTTCTTGCCCCTCTTCGAATTCTAAGTAAACTTTGTTGCGCTCCGACCTCGAATTAAAATATGCCCGCTGAATATTTGGGCTATAAACCTGAGGGGTTAACGGCCGACCATACAATTCCTTCAACATAATCCGCGCAAGCTCCTGCCCCGACGAACGATATCCCGGATTCGTATAATGTATACGGTCAAACCCCAACGAGCCCACCGTCGCATATCCCTTGACCAATGGATCTTGTGCATGCAATCTGCGCTGATCCTCCCGAATCACGGCAGCCCGATCATACCTAAATTCATAAATATTCAATTGGGGTAGAAATATCCGTTCCACCGAAGGGAAATATTTCTTCCACTTGTCCTTTATGGCCAAAAATTTAGTCGTCCATAAATTAGGTGTCCCCGCCTCATACGCCACCTCACCTTCCCCCTGCCTAAAAATAATTCCACGTACCTTAGAAATAGTACCCGATTTCAACGCTTTATAATACATAATGTCGCCACCCGTGATCGGAGGCGTTACATTTCCACTCAAAATCAAATGAAAATCGATGTACGATCCACCCGCTGCCGAATTAATAAATGCCATCGGAATCTTCTCCGATTCAAATAGTTGCTTCGCAATTTCTGCCGCCCACGGACCAATTCGCGCCTTGCCCACCGGCAACGACCAGAGTGTATCTGCCAACACATACGGCCCATAATTATCATTGGCCTGAACCAACCCAAACGAACGCACCCATGTTCCCTGATAGACCAAATCATCAATCGGCCCAATCCAGGCATTCGATTGACCAGATACATAATACACATCTCCCGCAACCACCGATTTCCTACGAACCACCAAACTCGAATCCACCCCCTTAAACGCATAAACTTCCACATCGTATTCGGCCAACTCCGCCCGAATGGAAAATGAAGAAGAAAATTTAGAAGCTGAAAGCGCAGGTTTGGCATAAGCAAACAAAGCCCCATTGCGCAACACCCGTACACTCACGCCCGTCACCGCCGGATTCGTCACCGCACCCGATACAGGTACTGGCGCTAAATTCGTGGACTCGCGTGGAACCAACTGGAAATCTTGTGGGAGTTTATTAAACGTAATGTCGCCAATCTTCTGCGCCTGAACAGCAAAGAAGCTGCCCAACAAAACCCCTAGTAGTACACTTAATTTCAAACGCATGCGCAGGTTAAATCAATTTTTAAAAGGCTCAATTTACAATATTTCAGAAATTTAGCCAATTTATATTTATCTTGTTCGCTCATCAATATAAACCTGTTTTCATGTACAAATTTAATCTCAGGTGGTTCGGATTCGTTTTACTTTGTGTTACGAGTCCTTTATTCGCCCAACAAACCTATCCAGCGAACGATATCGCAAATCCCCGTTCTGGATATTATGCCTTCACAAACGCAACCATCAGTAAAGACGCCAAAACAACACTGAAGAACGCGACACTTTTAGTGAAACAAGGTAAAATTGAAGCCGTAGGTGTTAACCTACCTATCCCCAAAGAAGCGGTCATCATCAACTGCCAAGGCAAATTTTTGTATCCGTCTTTCATTGACGCATACAGCGATTACGGTTTCGACGCTCCGCAAGGAGGCAGCTATTCCTATCGGTCACCTTCCCAAATGATTAGCAAAACGCAAGGTCCCTACAGCTGGAACCAAGCGCTCAAATCAGAACTCAGTCACGCGAAACTATTCAACGTAGACGATTCCAAAGCGAAAGACCTCCGTAAAATCGGTTTCGGTTCCGTGGCCTCCCACCAAATGGACGGCATCTCCCGCGGAACTTCCGTTTTTGTTTCGCTTGCCAAAGAAAAAGAGAACCTAGTCATTCTCAAAGAACATGCCGCCGCGCAATTCTCTTTCAACAAAGGAACTTCCTCCCAAGATTATCCAAATTCATTGATGGGGAGCATCGCTTTATTGCGCCAGCAATACCTAGATGCGAATTGGTATAAAACCAAACCCGCGCAAGAAGGACTAAATCTAAGTCTTCAAGGATTTAACGCAAATAGTAGCTTGCCACAAATTTTTGAAACCAACGATAAGTGGTCGGCACTTCGCGCTGATAAAATCGGCGATGAATTTGGCGTGCAATACATCATCAAAGGAAGCGGTAACGAATACCAGCGCATCGAGGAGATCAAGTCGACCAAAGCGACATTCATTCTACCCCTTAATTTCCCGCAAGCCATGGATTTAGAAGATCCAACAGACGCACGTTTTGTGAACGTGGCCGATTTGAAGCATTGGGAATTAGCACCTACCAATCTAGGCGCTTTTGAAAAAGCAGGCATTTCATTTGCCTTAACATCAAATGGCTTGAAAGATCAGTCGAGCTTTTTGGCTAACATACGTAAAGCCATGCAATTTGGCTTAACAGAACAAAAAGCACTCGAAGCATTAACCCAAACACCTGCGCAAATCTTACAAGTGGCGGATCAAGTAGGTACGCTAGATGCGGGGAAATGGGCGAACTTCTTAATTACAAGTGGCCCGATTTTTGACGAAAAATCAGTCGTGATCGAAAACTGGATCCAAGGAGCCGGTTATGTGATCCAACCAGAAAACTGGAAAACGCTAGCTGGGAATTACCGTTTGCAATTAGGCAAAGACGAGAAAACCTTAGTGATCAAAGGCAACCCAGGAAGCTATAAAGTGACCATGATGGCCAAAGACACGATGCAAGTTGACATGTCACAAAAAGAGGCCCTTGTGAATTTATCGTTCACCAATAAAGTGGGCAAATCACGTTTATCCGGAACGTTTAATGGAACGGAAATCGGCGGAACAGGCCAGCTCGCTTCGGGCGAATGGGTTTCTTGGAAAGCTGTACGTACCTCCGCCGCTGCAGTAGATACAGCTGTAAAAGCTAAACCAGCCAAGCCAGAGGTAATCGGGGATGTAGTATATCCATTTACCGGTCTTGGCAAAAAGACGATTGCCAAACAAGAAACCATCTTGATTAAAAATGCAACGGTTTGGACCAACGAAAAATCGGGTGTTCTCGCGGGAACAGACGTCCTATTAAAAGGAGGAAAAATAACCGCGATCGGGAAAGGCCTGAAAGATGCCTCTGCCCGCGTGATCGACGGAACAGGTAAACACGTAACGGCCGGCATCATCGACGAGCATTCACACGTGGCTTCTTCGGGTGGCATCAACGAATGTTCGCAATCCGTCACAGCAGAAGCGCGCATCGCCGATGTGATCGACCCAGAAGATGTGGATATCTACCGTCAATTATCCGGTGGCGTAACCGCGTCGCATATTTTACACGGTTCTTGTAACACCATTGGTGGCCAAACGCAATTATTGAAATTCCGCTGGGGTAAAAATGCGGAAGATCTGAAGTTTGGGAATTGGGATCCGTTTATCAAATTCGCCCTAGGTGAAAACGTAAAACGTTCGTACAATACGGCTAACAACCGCTTCCCAGATACCCGCATGGGCGTAGAGCAAGTATTGACAGATGCATTTACACGTGCCCGCGACTACGAAAAATTAGGGCCCGGCAAGCGTATCGACCTCGAATTAGAGACACTTTTGGAAATCCTAAATAAGAAGCGCTTTATCACCTGCCACTCGTATGTACAAAGTGAAATCAACTCGATTTTGAAGGTGGCTGACAAATTTGGCTTCACCGTAAATACGTTGACACATATTTTAGAAGGCTATAAAGTGGCCGACAAAATGAAAGCACACGGGGCGAATGCTTCTACGTTCGCCGACTGGTGGAATTACAAAATGGAGGTATTGGATGCGATTCCGCAAAACGCTTATTTGATGCAAAAGAATGGCGTTAACGTAGCGATCAATTCAGATGATGCTGAAATGGCGCGCCGCCTAAACCACGAAGCTGCGAAAAGCGTGAAATACGCCGGGATGTCAGAGGAAGACGCCTTGAAAATGGTGACGTTAAACCCAGCTAAAATGTTACACGTCGCTGATCGCGTAGGTAGTATTAAAGAAGGCAAAGACGCTGACGTCGTTGTGTGGTCGGCACATCCGTTAAGTATCTATGCCAAATCCGAACAAACCATCGTAGACGGAACGGTTGTTTTTGACCGCGTAGAAGATGCCAAATTACAAGAGGCATTGAAAGCGGAAAAGCAGCGTTTGGTGATGAAAATGTTAGGTGCGAAAAAAGGGGGTATGGCGATACGTCCTGCTATCCCTTCCTACAAACCAGAAAATATGTGCGAAGAGGATCACAACCACGAGCGCAGTTTATGGGAGCGTATTTCACACCGTTTTGTTAACATCGACTAAAAGATACACATATGAAAACGAATATATTCGCATTATTGATGTTGGCCAGCTTGGGACTAAACGCCCAAGAAACCATGCATCCCTCGCCGGCACAAACTAAAAAGATTGTGATTTCTGGCGGAACGCTACACATTGGCAATGGCCAAGTGATTGAAAACGGAACCCTGAGTATTGAAAAGGGGAAAATTAAAATTGAAACGGCTACTGTGACAGGTGATGTCGAGCGCATTGATGCCACAGGCAAGCACGTGTACCCGGGGATTATTGCCCCAAATACCAATATGGGTTTGGTGGAGGTTAGCTCAACTAAGTCAACAGCTGATTTTGATGAGTTAGGGGACTTGAACCCAAGCGTTCGTTCAATCGTGGCCTACAATACCGACAGTAAAGTAATCAATACGGTTCGTTCGAATGGCGTTTTATTGGCGCAAATCGTTCCGCAAGGAGGATTGATTTCGGGTTCTTCTACGGTTGTACAATTGGATGCTTGGAACTGGGAAGATGCCGCGTATGCACTTGACAATGGAATACACATGACGTTTCCTGCGTTGATTAATCGTCCGATGCAAATGCGCAGAAGAGGTGGAGATTCGGATCCGGTTAAGTTAGGATTAGAGCGTATTGAACAAGGTCGCGTATTTTTCCGTGAGGCGAAGGCTTATTTGCAGGAGAAAACACATGCAGCCACCAACTTGAAATTCGAGGCGACGCGTGGTTTATTTGATCGGTCAAAAACACTTTATATACACTGTGATTTAGTGAAAGAAATGTTAGTGGCGATCGATTTTGCCAAAGAATTTAATTTCAAATTAGTCATTGCGGGAGGTGCGGATAGCTACATGATTGCAGATATTTTAGCGGCGAACAACGTGGCTGTTATCTTGCATGAGCCACATGCGCTTCCGGCTACGGAGGACGATGCCGTGGACCAACCCTACAAAACAGGTGCTCAGCTCCAAAAAGCGGGTGTTTTATTCTCAATTTGCCAAGATTCAGGAGATGGGTACACGCAAATTCGGAATTTGCCATTTTTGGCTGGAACAATGTCGACCTATGGCTTAACGAAAGAGGAAGCTTTGGCTGCGATCACCTTGAATCCAGCTAAAATTATGGGGATTGCAGATCGGACCGGAAGTTTAGAAAATGGGAAGGATGCCAATATTGTCATCTCAACGGGCGACATCTTGGATATGAAATCGAGCGTTGTTACGCACGCGTTTATTCAAGGACGCGCGATCAACTTGGACAACAAGCATACGCAGTTGTTTAATCGATATAAATATAAATACGGTCTTTAATACTATTTTTGCAGAGGCGCTTTTAGCGTCTCTGCTTTTTTCTATACCCTGTGAAACACCGCATACTTTTTTTTGACACCATTTTGGACGGGCACCACCCGGATTATTTGCTGTATGCCATCGAATATTTTAGCGGTCGGCAGGATGTCGAGCTCGTGGTCGTATCTGGGGAAAAATTCCGTACGGATGTGGAGTCGCGCCGCATCGCCGATCAGCTAGTCTGGGGTTCAAATGTGACGTTTGCGGGCATTCCGATGGATCAAATAGGACGCTTGCATGCGACTAATATTTACCGCCGTTCTTTCTTGGAGTGGAATTTAATGTTGGACTATGCTGTCTCGCATCAAGCGACACACGCGCTCTTAATGTATTTTGATTATTTTCCATTGTCCGCATGGCTCGGAAAACGCAGTCCAATTCCTGTTTCTGGCATCAGTTTCCGGACTGATTTCTTTGAGGACGCTACAGGCTTTTATCCCAAGCTTAAAAAATGGCTGTTGGCCCGCGCCCTTCAATCCGGCCAAATCCTCAGTCTTTTTTGCCTCGTCCAATCATTAGTTCCTGCCATCCGACAAATTGCGGGATCTGCTCGCGTTGAGCCTTTGAGCGATCCGATTAAATCGTATGCGATTTCTTCTGATGTGCGTGAGGCATTTCGGGTGAAGCATGGCATACCTGCGGATAAAAAAGTCTATTTGAATTTTGGATTTTTGGATGATCGCAAGGGAATTGAGGTGTTTTTGAAAGCTTGCGGTCAATTGCCACCTGCTGAGCATGCGCACATGTGTTTGGTGTTAGCTGGGCCAATTGCCCCTGAATATTTACCGCAGATTCAAGCGGCGATTGCGCGCGTGCCATCGTTGGAGGTAATCACCTTATTTGGCTATTTGCCTGCGCAAGAGGTGCAGATTTGTTTCGAGTTGGCCGATGTGGTGCTGATGTTATATCAAGGTCACACGGGCATGAGTTCGGTTCTTGTGCGTGGAGCGATGGCGGGAAAGGCGATGTTGGCAACGGAGCTGGGGGTTATCGGCGACATGATTCGCGCGCGTGGATTAGGTCGCGTGGTTGATGCGACGGATGCGTTAGCTGTGGGGAATGCCTTGCGTGTTATTCAAACGGAGGGTTTGGAGGTGAATGAGGTGGCGTGCCAACAAGTCGCTGCGGAAAATTCCATTCAGACCTTTGGGGATACTATAGCGCGATGTATTGAATCTTAGTGCGCAGATTTTTTAGTAATGATTTTGTCCGTTCGGGACGGGCATCGGTAATGAAAACCTGCCCAAAATGATCTTCTGCCATCATTTCGATCAAACGTTGAATTCGGCGATCGTCTAATTTATCAAAAATATCATCTAATAATAGAAGCGGTTTACGGGGTTTCGCTGCAGTTAGCGCGTCGAATTGTGCGAGCTTGAGGGCTACAACAAAGCTTTTTGTTTGGCCTTGCGAACCGTATTTTTTAAGCGGGAACTCGTTGATGTCAAATTCAAAATCATCGCGGTGAATCCCGACGGTGGTCCGTTGGGCCGCCAAATCCTGCCGTTCTGAATTTAGTAGTGCTTCATCCAATTTTCCTGCTTCGAACGTGGATACCAGTCTTATCGTCACCTGTTCCCGATCGTCGGAAAGCGTCGCGTAATGGGCTTGGAATCTTGGCAGAAAATCTGTCAAAAATTCGATGCGTGCCTTGTTGATGGCCTCGCCCAAAATCACTAGTGGTTCGTGGTAGCTGGCCAACATCACCGAATCTATTTGCCCGGAATCAGCGAATTGTTTGAGTAGACTGTTGCGCTGTTGGACTATACGATTATATCGAATTAAATTCTCTAGAAACGTACGGTCGAGTTGCGCCATCACCCCATCAAAAAATCTTCTACGGGTATCGCTGGAGTCGCGCACGAGGTCGGTATCATGCGGATCCATCAGTACGATGGGGAAATTTCCGATGTGATCAGCTAGACGTGTGTAAGGTTTTTGGTCGCGAAGCAGTGTTTTCTTTTGTCCTTTCTGAACGGCGCAGGTGATTTGCGTTTCGGATTCGGGGATGTGTTCGACTTTTTGGAAGACGAAAGACCCTTGAACCATGAAAAAAGACTCACCGTGGCGGATGCAGAGGGGGTCGGCTACGCCACGGGCACTTTTCGTTAGGGAAAGAAAATGGATCGCGTCGAGTAGGTTGGTTTTTCCAATTCCGTTTTCGCCTACGATGCAATTGATATTTGAAATGAATTCAAATTGGGCTTCCTCGTAGGACTTAAACTGTTTGACCTGTAACGATTTGAGGTACATAATGCGAATCCGAATGGCGGAAAGCTGTAAAAATAAAGAATAATACGCGATTTTTTGGCTGCGTGGCGCTTTTGTTTTAATTTCGCATCGATTTTAAATACAATCAATAAGATGGCGAAGAAAGAAACGCAAGCACTGAAGTATTCCAAAGAGACCTACATGTACTGGTATGAGTCGATGCAATTGCAACGCAAGTTTGAAGAGAAATGCGGTCAGTTGTACGGGATGCAAAAAATCAAAGGTTTTTGTCACTTATATATCGGACAAGAAGCGTGTTCATCAGGTGCAAAATCTGCTTTGATTGAGGGCGATAAATACATTACTGCGTACCGTGACCATGGGATTCCATTGGCATTGGGTACGTCACCAAATGCGATCATGGCCGAGTTATACGGTAAGATCACTGGTGCTTCCAAGGGGAAAGGTGGTTCAATGCACATTTTCGATAAGGAAGTGGGTTTTGTGGGTGGCCATGGAATTGTAGGTGCGCAGATCCCATTGGGAGCTGGTTTGGCATTTGCTGAAAAATATAAGAAAACGGGTAATGTTTCGATTACCTATTTCGGTGATGGTGCGGTTCGTCAAGGAGCTTTGCATGAGGCATTTAATATGGCGATGGTCTGGAAATTGCCTGCGATTTTTGTTGTAGAAAACAATGGCTATGCGATGGGAACGTCGGTGGCACGTACTTCTAATGTGACGGAATTATATACCATTGGGGAGGCATATGACATGCCGTCTGAGCCGGTAGACGCGATGGATGTGGAGGCGGTTCATGAGGCAGTTTCGCGTGCTGCGGCGCGTGCACGTGCGGGTGAGGGTCCTACATTTTTAGAGTTTAGAACGTATCGGTATCGCGGTCACTCGATGTCGGATCCGCAAAAATACCGTTCGAAGGAAGAGGTAGAAACGTACAAAGATCGTGATCCAATTGAGCAAGTTAAATCGCGTATTTTGGATAATGGGTTAGCGACGCAAGCGGATTTAGATGCGATTGATGCGAAGATTAAAATTCAGGTACAGGAATCGGTGGAGTTTGCGGAGGCATCTCCATTCCCTACACCGGATGAGGCGTACAAAGATGTGTATATGCAAGAAGATTACCCATTCGTTGTGGAGTAAGATTTAATTGTTTTTTTTGGAACCCTAGGTCGAACGCCTAGGGTTTTTTTGTAAATTGGGGGCTTATGAAAATAGAGATTTGGAGTGATATTATGTGTCCGTTTTGCTACATCGGCAAGCGGCATTTGGAGCAGGCGCTTTTGGCTTTTGAGGGGCGTGATGCGGTGGAGATTACGTGGAAAAGCTATCAGTTGGACCCGGAAATTCCGCTGAAATTTGACGCACCCGTGGGCGTATATGCCTATTTAGCGGAGCGCAAAGGGTGGTCGATGGAGCAGTCGGTGCAAATGCATGATTGTGTGGTAGCGATGGCTGCTGCGGTGGGGTTGGATTTTCAGTTTGACAAAGCGGTGGTGGCTAATTCGATTTATGCACATCGGGTGATTCAGTTAGCTAAAGAAAAAGGCCTCGATAACGAAATAGAGGAGGCGTTTTTTCTCGCCTATTTTACAGAAGGGCGTGATTTGGCTTCGGTGGAAGAGCTGGTTTTGCTGGGAGAATCGGTTGGGTTAGCGGCGTCAGATATTCGTACGGCGATTTTGAGTGAGGAACTGGGTTATCGGGTCAGCCAAGATATTCAAGAAGGGGTAAATTTGGGCGTTCGTGGAGTACCATTTTTCGTGTTTGATCGGAAATTTGGCATATCTGGTGCGGAGCCTGTTCAAGTTTTTATAGACACATTAAACCAAACATTACAAGATGCAAGTTAAAGGATATGGCGCTACGAGCGCGGAGGCAGCTGTGGCGCCGATTACATTTGAACGTCGGGAGGTTGGGCCGCATGATGTGAAGATTGATATTATGTATTGTGGGGTGTGCCATTCGGATATTCACATGGTGCGTAGTGAGTGGGGGCCGTCGATTTATCCGATTGTTCCTGGGCATGAGATTGTGGGGAAAGTTGTGGAGGTTGGTTCGCATGTAACGAAATTCAAAATAGGCCAAACAGCTGGTGTCGGTGTTTTCGTTGATTCCTGTCGGACTTGCACATCGTGCGAGACGGGTCAGGAGCAGTATTGCGATGAGGGCATGACGGCGACGTATAATGATTTTTACCGGGATGGGAAGACGCAGACTTTTGGTGGCTATTCGTCGAATTATGTAATTGATGAAAAATATGCCTTGCATGTAAATTTTGAAGAATCGGATTTAGCGCGTGTGGCTCCTTTGTTGTGTGCAGGCATTACGACGTATTCGCCGTTGCGTTTTGCGGGTGTGGGTAAGGGACATAAAGTGGCTGTTTTAGGGCTGGGTGGCTTGGGTCACATGGCGGTAAAATTTGCGGCGTCCTTTGGGGCGGAGGTAACTATGTTGTCAACTTCTCCGTCGAAGGAGGCGGATGCCCGGGCATTGGGAGCGCATTATTTTGCGTTATCGACAGATCCCGCGCAAATGAAGGCGCTGGCGGGGTCATTTGATTTTATCTTAAATACGGTCGCTGCGAAGCATGATTTAAATAAGTTTCTTGATTTATTAACGGTGGAAGGCAAGATGTTATTGGTCGGAATTCCGCCGGAGGACAATGCTTTTGGGGCGGCGAAATTGATTTCGAAGCGTCGGAGTATTATTGGTTCGATGATTGGTGGCATAGCGGAGACGCAGGAAATGTTGGATTACTGTGCGGAGCACGGCATTTTATCCGACGTGGAGATGATTTCGATGGCGGATGTGAATGCGGCGTATGAGCGGGTGATTCATTCGGACGTGAAGTATCGTTTCGTGATAGATATGAAGACTTTGTAAATTATCAGGATACTTATAGGGATTTTTCGGAGCTTGCGGTAGACGCTGCCGGGGTTGAAGACCCCGGCAGCGTCACTTTTTCGCTCAACAAGTCGTAGACGAAAATTAGTATTTGGTCTAAAAATGGACTGACTTGAATCTTGAAATTCTAGTTTTGGGCTTTCTCATTTTAAATGCCTAGTATGAATCCGATAACTAGTTCTTTGGCAGCTATTCTTGCTGCCGTTCCGAATGCAAATGCCACGAGCGTTTCTGGTGTTTTAACTACCCAGTTAGAAAATATTTTAGGCACTTCGCTCGATATGAAAATTGCGGCCCAGACGTTTGAGTTGGCCGAAAAGGCGGAAGCTCACGTTTTAGCTGAAATCAATCGGCTCCAACAAATTTTAGGTAGTGCGGGATTGCACAATGAATTTGCGCGTTGGATGACGAGTACAAAGGGCGAGGCCGTAGCTGTATCTCCTGAAATTTCTGAAGTGCTACAATTATTCGAAGAATGGAATGCGAAAACAGATGGAGCAATTAATGCAGCTTCGGAGGAAATTGCGCGTCATTGGAAAGAAGGAAAAGTAGATGTGAATGAAGCACATTGGTCTTTAGGTGAGGGGACGGCGACGCGTTTAACGGATGCAGAATTACGTTTACACACATTTACAAAAGGGTATGTGATGGAAAAGGCTGCTGATGTGGCCATGGCCTCGCCAGGGGTAAATGGCCTTGTATTGAATGTGGGAGGGGATATTTTGGTGAAGGGGGATTGGGCGGAACCGGTTCGCGTGAGTGACCCACGTTTGGATGCGGAAAATGGAGCCTCTCTTGGAGTCGTTTCTGTGGAGAATAAATCAATTGCAACGAGCGGAAATTACCGTCGGGGGGAGTCCTTTGATGGCCAGTGGTTTTCACACATCATGGATCCGCGGACGGGAATGCCTGCGCAAGATGTTGTATCTGCTACGGTGATTCACCCAGATGCGGTGACTGCTGGGGCTTTGGCAACGGCATTTAATGTGTTGTCAGTTGCTGAGTCGTCAGCTTTAGCCACAAATTATCAAGATCTTGAATATTTAATTGTTACCAAAAATGGGGAGCAAATAGCGAGTGAATCTTGGGCGGGGGCGAATCCTGAGACATCCATTTCGATGGTGAATTTGAAGGAGAAATTATGGGCGGCCAATCAAGAATTATTGATCAATATTCAAGTGGCTAATTTAGGAGGTGGGGCTCGCCGACCGTACGTGGCGGTGTGGGTGGAGGATTCGAATCATAAGCCGGTGCGCCGTTTGGCACTTTGGTATAGAAAACCGCGCTGGTTGCCGGATTTACGGTCGTTTTCCGAGGCGCAACGGGAGTTACCTATTGACTTAATGTCCATTACATCGGCCACGCGTTCAGCAGGAGATTATTCCTTGGTATGGGATGGGAAAAATGATCAAGGCCAATTTGTCGAGCAAGGAAATTATACGATTTACATCGAAGCGGCACGTGAGCACGGTTCATATCAGTTGATGAAGCAGCCCATGAAATTTGATGGTAAAGCCAAAACGCAAGCCATTGCAGGCAACGAGGAGCTGTCGGCAGCCAGTTTAGTTTATCGAATCAAATAAATATGAAAAGAACAGTTGCCGAATGGTCGAGGTGGTTGCACATCTATTTGTCCATGTTCAGTTTTGTGATTGTGTTGTTTTTCTCGGTGACGGGGTTGACGCTGAATCATTTGGATTGGTTTCCGGAGAAGGAAGTTTTGAATGAATTGGATGGACGTTTAAATCCTGCTTGGGTAAATGCTTCGGATACTGCCCAAGTTAAAAAGTTGGAAATCGTGGAATTTTTGCGGGCTTCGCATCAGGTGAAGGGCCAACTAAATGATTTCCGGATTGATGAATCAGAATGTTCTATTTCCTTTCAAGGCCCAGGATATACGGCGGATGTTTTTGTGGATCGAACGAAAGGAAGCTATCATTTATCAGAGCGCTCGCTCGGCGTTATAGCCTGGGCAAATGATTTACACAAAGGTCGGGATACGGGCCAGGGGTGGAAGTGGGTGATCGATTTTTCGGCTATTTTTATGACTGTAATATCGATTACGGGCTTGATTCTCTTGTTATTTATCAAGAAAAAACGAGCCAATGGGTTGCTTTGGCTCGTTTTAGGTATAGGGGCTATCGCCTTGTTTTATTTCATTTAGTCGCGTTTTGGACGTGGTTTCATTTTAAGGCTGTCGGCTGGATACGTTGCTTTTAGTGTGTCCATTTGCGCTTTTGCCCAGGCAATTAATTGTCCTCTTTCTTCGTCACTTAAATTTGCTTTGGGGTGTAAGCCTAAATATGTGTATGACGGCATCGGCATTTCGCCTTCCTCTACGGTCTCGATAACTTCTTCTAATTTATGGTTTTGAACGGCGATGGGTAATTTTAAAAAGGTTGAAAAGTTCAAGTGTTCTTTGCCTTCTTCGATGTGATGATTTAGCCAAAACCCAACTGGTTGAATGTTTGAATACCAAGGATAGGTTGATTGATTTGAATGGCAGTCGGTGCATGCATTCGTCAAAATAGTATTCACATCATCTGGGATGAGGTATTTTTTCGAAATTGCGTAGGTGTTATCATTGCTGGTATTTCGCTCCGGATGGATGAATTGAATGATAATGAGTAGGCCGATAAAGCCTAGGGCGATTTTTTTCATAGGGTTAACAATTTTAGTAGTTCAATTTATCATGTTTTTGGTCAAATGATGCGTGGAATGGAAAATATCGTGCAAATGTATCATAAATGATTTTAAATCATGGGGGCAGTTTATCAGTTTAAGCATATCGAAGGCAATTTTTATGTCGATAAAACCCAGTAGAGGCCGATTTGCCCGTACAAATTGTATCTATCAAGAAACTTATCAAAAAACCCGTTAATTTAGACGCTGCCGGGGTCGCAGACCCCGGCAGCGTCAACCCGAACGAAATTTTTATCAAAAATCTCACCCATCTTCCATATTTTATTTTTATCATTGAGAACAATTACCCCCTTTAATCTTATGCTTGAATCATTAACCTATTATTTCGATACCATTCCCAGCTCACACAGAGCCCTTATTTTAGCTGGCGGAATCGCTTTTTTTTGGATTATCGAAGGGATTATCCCCCTATTCCAGTTCAAATACGTCAAATGGAAACATGCGAAAATTAACCTACTATTCACCCTGACCACCGTCATAATCAATTTCGCTTTCGCTTTCGCCCTAGTTACAGCGAGTGATTGGGCTGTGGAAAATCAGTTTGGCATACTTTATTGGTTCCCAATGCCCTTGTGGCTTTTTGCGGTTGTTGGCCTACTTTTATTGGATCTTGTAGGCGCCTACCTGATCCACTTTATTGAGCATAAGGTTAAAGTACTTTGGAAATTTCACATGATTCACCACGCAGATACTATGGTGGATACGACCACGGCAAATCGTCATCATCCCGGAGAAAGTGTGTTTCGAGCCATTTTTGCCATCATTGGGATTTTTGTTTGTGGTGCCCCCATGTGGCTTGTTATGGTCTACCAAAGCGCAAGTGCCTTGTTATCCCAATTTAATCATGCGAACATTAACTTACCAACATGGCTAGATCGAGGGATCTCATGGTTGATCGTATCTCCAAATATGCACAAGATTCACCATCATTATGTGCGGCCCCAGACCGACACAAATTATGGCAATATCTTTTCGATTTGGGATCGTATTTTTGGTACATACTTCGATATGCCTGCAGATCAAATTCAATACGGTCTAGACGTATTACCGTTAAATAATGATTCTGATTTAAAATTTCAAGTAGGCATCCCGTTTAATAAATCAATTAAGACAGATTAAACCTTTAGCTCACTATTTTTAACGCACTTAGCCCCGGCGTAGATTTTTAATCCCTAATAAAAAGGATATTTTTGTACTCTTACATGCAAATTCATTGATTTTAAAATGAAAAAAGTAGCGATTATCGGGGCAGGTCCAGCTGGTTTAACTGCGGCTTACTTATTAGGAAAAAGTGGCGTACCTGTACAAGTTTTTGAGAAAGATCCGACCTATGTTGGCGGGATTTCCCGTACCGAATCATACAAAGGCTACCATTTTGATATAGGCGGTCACCGTTTTTTCTCTAAATCGCAAGAAGTAGAGGATTTTTGGACAGAAATCTTAGGCGACGAATTACTCGAACGTCCCCGTAGTTCTCGGATTTTTTACAATAAAAATTTCTTCTCCTATCCACTCGTGGCCATGGAAGCGCTCCTCAAACTCGGTATTTTCGAAAGTGCCCTGTGCGTTTTAAGCTATCTGAAATCGAGAGTTTTCCCCATCAAAGACCCCAAAAATTTTGAAGATTGGGTGACAAACCAATTTGGGAAACGTCTTTTTAATATATTTTTCAAGACTTACACCGAGAAAGTTTGGGGAATTCCTTGTAACCAAATTTCGGCGGATTGGGCGGCCCAACGAATCAAAGGGCTTTCCCTGAGTAGCGCCATTTGGAATGCATTATTTGGCAGTAAAAATAAAAAGAAAGGGGACGCTCTAATTAAAACCTTAATCGACTCATTTAGATATCCCAAAACCGGCCCTGGTCGCATGTGGGAAGTTTGTGCCGAAAAAAGTATAGCCCTAGGCGTTGAAATTACGATGAACACCGGCGTGCAAAAAATTGAAAAATCTGGACATACGTGGCGAGTACACACAAGCGATGGTAAACAAGTGGGAGATTTCTCACACGTGTTATCCACTGCCCCCATGCGCGAGTTAATCCCCAATATTCTGCCACAAATGCCAGCCAATTCCCTGGCCGCCGCACAGAAACTAAACTACCGCGATTTCTTAACCGTAGTACTTATTTGCTGCGATAAAGATGCTTTCACCGACAATTGGATCTATATTCACGACCCAAGTGTTACAGTAGGACGTATCCAAAACTTCAAATCCTGGAGCCCATACATGGTTCCAGATCCTTCCATGGCTTGTTATGGCTTAGAATATTTTTGCTTTGAAGGCGATGGCCTTTGGGCTAGCTCAGATGAAGATTTGATTGCTCTCGGAAAAAAAGAAATAGCCCAAATTGGATTGACTGAACCAGACTCTGTTTTGGATGGGTATGTGGTGCGCCAACCGAAAGCTTATCCGGTTTATGACCACGAATACAAGGATCATTTGGCAACGATTCGTGAAGACTTAGAAGGCTATAAAGGTCTTAGTTTGATCGGACGTAACGGCATGCACAAGTACAATAACCAAGATCACAGTATGATGACTGCGATGCTGGCAACAAAAAATATTGTTGCAGGGAAGGAATTGTACAACTTGTGGGATGTAAACGAAGACGCCGAATATCACGAAGGCGGCGATCGTGGGGCTGAAAATAAACTTGTAGGGAGAGCTGTACCTAAAAAGATTTAGACGGCAAGTAGTTTATCAATCGCCAGTAATTCATCTCGGAACTTAGCTGCTAGTGGGAAATCCAATTCGCGCGCAGCAAGCTCCATTTCTTTTTGTACGGCCTCTTTTTGTTTCTTCAATTCCGGCTTAGAAAGATACGCTAAAAGCGGATCAGCTGCTTGCAATCGATCTTTTGGCGTTATTCCATAGGCCTTCATCGGCTTAGCCATCTTATCCGCAATCGACGTTTGTTCCATAATCTCATCATGACTCCGCCAAATCGTTTTCGGCGTAATTCCATATTCCATATTATACGCACGCTGGCGCTCTCTTCGGCGATTCGTTTCATTAATCGCCTTTTCCATCGACCCCGTCATTCGGTCCGCATACATGACAACTTTTCCATTTTCATTTCGAGCAGCCCGACCAATCGTTTGAATCAATGAGCGTATATCACGTAAAAATCCTTCTTTATCAGCATCCATAATGGCCACAAACGATACCTCGGGCAAATCAAGCCCTTCACGAAGCAAGTTGACGCCTACCAAAACATCAATCACGCCCAATCGCAACTCACGCAAAATCTCTACCCGCTCGAGCGTCTTAATTTCCGAGTGAATGTAACGGCACTTGATTCCCACACGATCCATGTATTTAGAAAGCTCCTCCGCCATGCGTTTTGTCAGCGTAGTAATCAGCGTTCGCTCTTGTTTTTTGATGCGATCATATACCTCATCCATCAAATCATCTATCTGATTTTTCGTTGGCCGAACATCAATTAACGGATCCAAAAGTCCAGTTGGCCGTATAATTTGCTCCACCACCACACCTTCTGAAAGTTGCAATTCGTAATCGGAAGGCGTCGCAGAAACGAAAATTGTTTGGCCCACAAGGTCCTCAAATTCTTGAAATTTGAGCGGTCGATTGTCCATCGCAGAAGGCAAACGGAATCCGTATTCAACCAAGGCTTCTTTCCGGGAGCGATCGCCACCATACATCGCCCGAATTTGGGGCATCGAGGCGTGGCTTTCGTCTACCACCATTAAAAAATCATCTGGGAAAAAGTCGAGTAAGCAAAACGGACGCTGCCCTGGTTTCCGCTGATCAAAATAACGCGAGTAATTTTCAATACCCGAGCAATAACCTAATTCGCGCATCATCTCTAAATCAAACTCAGTTCGCTGCTTGATACGCTCCGCTTCCTGAAGTCGGCCATCTTTTCCGAAGTATGAAATCTGATTCACCAAATCTGCCTGAATATCCGAAATCGCATTGTTCAACGTCTCACGTCCCGTGACAAATAAATTCGCTGGGAAAATGGCCACCATCGTTTCCTTGGAAATTTTCTTTCCCGTCCATGGATCTATGCGGTGAATTTCTTCAATCTCATCACCAAAAAATATAATCCGATACCCAAAATCAGCATACGCCAAAAAGATATCAACTGTATCGCCTTTGACCCGAAACGTGCCGCGCAAAAACTCGCCTTCCGTTCGGGCATATAGAATTTCAACCAACCGAAATAAAAATTGATTTCTAGAAATCGTTTCCCCCACACCAATGCGCATGATTGAATTTTTGTACTCATCCGGATTTCCCATACCGTAGATACACGAAACGGAGGCGATGACGATGACATCGCGCCGACCGGACATCAGGGCTGCCGTGGTGGCTAAACGTAATTTTTCAATCTCCTGATTAATCGAAAGATCTTTTTCGATGTAGGTACCCGTTGACGCAATGAACGCTTCCGGTTGGTAATAATCGTAATAGGAAATGAAATATTCAACGGCATTCTCAGGAAAAAATGACTTAAACTCGCCGTACAACTGCGCCGCGAGCGTTTTGTTATGACTTAAAATTAGCGTGGGACGGTTGACTTGTTGGATTACATTCGCAATCGTAAACGTCTTTCCAGATCCGGTTACCCCCAACAGTGTTTGGGATTTTTCGTTTTTTTGTAAACCATCCACCAATTGTTTAATGGCACTAGGCTGATCGCCTGTGGGTTGGTAGGAGGATAATAGTTTAAATTCCATGCATCAAAAGTACATAATCGGTAGGATTTATGGTGTCCTTCCGCTTATTTTTGGCTACTTAAAAAATCAATATGTCTAAACTGATTTCATTTTTTGGTGGTGTGGCTTTAGTAGCTGTCGCTGCCTGTTCTCAAGCGGAAACTCCAGCCCTTGCGCAGCCATTTGTTCCTACACCTCCAGCGCCGCCTAAAGTATATACCTTTACGGAGAAGCCGATTTGGGTGGATGAATTTGAGATACCAGGCTTGCCAAATGATAAAATTTGGTCCTATGATGTGGGCGGTTCCGGTTGGGGCAATAATGAGTTGCAATACTATACGAATGCAGATTTGGACAATGCCCATATTGAAAATGGTGTGCTTACGATTGAAGCGCGCAAGGAACCAATAGGGGCAAGGAGTTATTCTTCAGCTCGAATTGTGACGAAAGGAAAGCAAGACTTTTTATATGGAAAAGTTGAGGTTCGTGCCAAAATCCCAGCAGGTCGAGGTAATTGGCCTGCCATTTGGATGTTGGCAAGTCAGTCCGACTACGGTTCGGCTTTTTGGCCTGATAATGGGGAGATTGACATTTTAGAGCATGTTGGATATGACCCGGGCGTCATGCATTTTTCAATTCATACCAAAGCGTCTAACCACGTGATTAATACGCAAAAAACGGCAACGACCCGAATGGATGATTTCGATAAGGAGTTTCATGTCTATACGATGGAGTGGACGCCTCAATATGTCAAGTCCTACATTGACGGTAAATTATATTTTACATTTGAAAATTCGGGGCGCGGATGGGAAGAGTGGCCTTTTGATAAGAAGCAACATATCCTGTTGAATTTGGCAGTGGGCGGAAATTGGGGAGGCCAAAAAGGGGTTGACGATTCCATTTTCCCCAATAAATTTTTAATTGATTATGTCCGCGTATACGGATTAAACTCATAAATATGAAATATCCAATAGCGGCGGAGGCCTTCGATCGATTGTTGTGTATGATGGATGATTTGCGGGAGAAATGTCCGTGGGACAAAAAGCAAACCATGGATACACTGCGTCATTTGACGATTGAAGAAACCTATGAGCTTTCGGATGCGATCATGGAAAATGATCTTACCGAGATCCGCAAGGAGATAGGGGATCTATTTTTACACCTCGTTTTCTACAGCAAAATCGGTTCTGAAAAAGGTGCTTTCGATGTGACCGATGTTTTAAACGGGTTATGCGAAAAATTGATAGGCCGTCATCCGCATATTTATGGGGATGTGGTTGCGGAGACGGAGGAGCAAGTGAAGGCTAATTGGGAAGCGTTGAAATTAAAGGAAGGAAATAAATCTGTTTTGTCAGGGGTTCCGGGATCTCTACCGTCTTTAGTGAAGGCCATGCGGATTCAGGAGAAGGCGCGCGGTGCTGGATTTGATTGGGAAGAAAAAGAACAAGTGTGGGAGAAGGTGGAAGAGGAGTTAGGGGAGTTCAAAGAAACTTTTGTTGGCAAAGATTTAACTGCGGCTCAAAAAGAGGAGGCCGAAGGTGAGCTAGGAGATTTGATTTTCAGCTTGGTAAACTTCGCGCGCTTTATTGACATCAACCCGGATCGGGCAGTTGAGCGAACAAATCGAAAATTCATTTATCGTTTTCAGTATTTAGAGCGTCGTGCGGCCGAAATGGGCAAGAATTTACAGGATATGACCCTCGCAGAAATGGATGTTCTGTGGAACGAAGCGAAGGTGACGCTGCCGGGGTCTTCAACCCCGGCAG